>JAICGL010000700.1 GCA_025923175.1 Acidimicrobiia bacterium | reverse complement strand
CGTGCGAGGGGCTCTCCCGTGGAGCCAGGGGGATTTGAACCCCCGACCTCTTGCATGCCATGCAAGCGCTCTGCCAACTGAGCTATGGCCCCGGTGCGGCGCCCCAGAGTAGCAGCGCCGTCGGCGAGCCCGGCGGGTCGTTCGCCCCAAAATGGGCATCGGGGCTGGTGGGGGGCACCGGTAGACTGCTCCGCCTATGAGCGAGGGGTACGACGTACAGGCCGTCGAGGCCAAGTGGCAGAAGGTCTGGGACGAGCGCGGCACCTACGAGATCGACGAGGACGATCCGCGCCCGAAGTTCTACGACCTGTGCATGTATCCGTACCCGTCGGGCCCGATCCACATGGGCCACGTGCGGAACTACACGCTGGGCGACGTCCTGTGCCGCTACAAGACGATGCAGGGCTTCGGCGTCCTGTCGCCCATGGGGTGGGACTCGTTCGGCCTCCCGGCGGAGAACGCCGCCATCGCGGAAGGGATTCACCCGGGGATCATCACCCGGCAGCGGATCGCCACCATGACGGCCCAGATCAAGCGACTCGGGTCGGCGTACGACTGGCGCCGCGAGGTCTCCTGCTGCGAACCCGAGTACTACAAGTGGACGCAGTGGCTGTTCGTCCAGCTCCACAAGGCAGGCCTCGCCTACAAGCAGATGGCGCCGGTCAACTGGTGCCCGTCGTGCCAGACGGTGCTGGCCAACGAGCAGGCCGAGGGCGGTGTCTGCGACCGGTGCGGCACCGAGGTGATCAAGCGCGACCTCGAGCAGTGGATGTTCCGCATCACCGACTACGCCCAGGAGCTGCTCGACGACCTCGAGACGGTCGACTGGCCTGAGCGGGTGAAAGTCATGCAGCGCAACTGGATCGGCCGCTCCGAGGGTGTGGAGTTCGATCTCGGGGTCAAGGGTTCCGACAGGAAGATCCGCGTCTTCACCACCCGGATCGACACGGTCTTCGGTATGACCTACGCCGTGATGGCGCCGGAGCACCCGATGGTGCCCGAGCTCACCGCCGGCACCGGCCGGGAGCGAGAGGTGGCGGAGTTCGTCGAGCGGGTCCGCAACACCTCGGAGGTCGAACGCCAGTCGGCCGAGGGCCAGCTGGAAAAGCGCGGCATCTTCACGGGTGCCTACGCCATCAACCCGTTCAACGGCGCCGAGATCCCGCTGTACCTGGCCGACTACGTGCTGGGCAGCTACGGGACGGGCGCCATCATGGCCGTCCCCGGTGAGGACCAGCGCGACTTCGACTTCGCCGTCGTCAACGAACTGCCGGTCATCAAGACGGTGGAGCGGCCGGCTGACTGGCCGCACACCGAAGCCGTGTACACCGGGCCCGGGAAGAAGATCAACAGCGCCAACAACGATGGATTCAGCATGAACGGGATGGACGTCGCCGAGGCCAAGGCGGCCGGTGTCGCCTGGCTGGCTGAGCGGGGCCTCGGCGAACCGAAGGTCAACTTCCGCCTGCGGGACTGGCTGATCTCGCGGCAGCGCTACTGGGGTTGTCCGATCCCGGTTGTCTACTGCTCCGAGCACGGTGCCCAGACGGTCCCGGAGGAAGACCTGCCGGTCCTGCTGCCCGACGACGTCGAGTTCCTCCCGTCGGGCGAGTCGCCGCTGCGACGCCACGAGGGCTTCCTCAACGCCACCTGCCCGAAGTGCGGCGGGCCGGCGACGCGCGAGACCGACACGATGGACACGTTCGTCGACTCCTCGTGGTACTTCCTGCGGTTCTGCGACGCCACCAACACAAGCGCACCGTTCGACCCGGCCAAGATCACCCGGTGGATGCCGGTCGACCAGTACATCGGCGGTATCGAACACGCCATTCTGCACCTGCTCTACGCCCGGTTCTTCACGAAGGCGCTGTCCGATCTCGACATCATCCCTCGGGAAGTTCGGGAGCCATTCCAGCGGCTGTTCAGCCAGGGCATGATCCGCCTCGGCGGCTCAAAGATGAGCAAGTCGAAGGGCAACGTCGTCAGTCCGGCGCAGTTCTTCGAGAGCCACGGCGCCGACGCCCTGCGCCTGTTCCAGCTCTTCGTCGGCCCACCCGGTGACGACGCCGACTGGTCCGACCACGGCGTCGACGGCGCGTCGCGCTTCCTCGGCCGCGTCTGGCGCCTGGCCACCGGCGAGGCCGGTTCGGCCCCGGTCGACCGCGATGAGACCGACGCTGACCGCGCCATCACGCGGGGCCGCCACGCGCTCGTGGGGAAGGTCACCGACGACTTCGACGGGTGGCGGTACAACACCGCCGTTGCCGCCTGCATGGAGTTCGTCAACGACCTGTACAAGTACGTGCAGTCCGACGGCGGCCCGCGCCGCGAGACCCTCGACGGGGCGCTCGAAGCGCTGCTGCTG
>JAICGL010000699.1 GCA_025923175.1 Acidimicrobiia bacterium | reverse complement strand
TACCGGCGCCTCGTCCCGCCCAGCACCTTGATGCAGAGGACGGTCTTGGCGCCGGAATTGTCGGCGACCTTGAGGCGGCTCTCCTGCTGGATCATCCCGTCACCGGGCCCGTTCGAGGACTTCGATGACCCGCCACCGCTTCAGCTTCGAGGTGGGACGGGTCTCCTGGACGCGCACCCGGTCGCCTTCCTTGAGGTCGTTGGCCTCGTCGTGTGCGTAGAGCCGGGTCGTGCGCTGCATCGTCTTCTGGTACCGGCGGTGTCGGACCCGGTCGACGACCGCCACGACCACCGTCTTCTCCATCTTCGTGGAGACCACGGTGCCCTCGCGGACCTTGCGCCGATTCACACGCTGGATGCCCTCTGGTTGGGTTGTCTCACTCATGCGCTCTCACCAGCCTCGGCGGCCTCCGCCGCGTCAATCTCCTTCTCGCGCAGCACGGTCAGGATCCGGGCGATCTCGCGCCGGGTCGTCCGCACCATGGCCGAGTTGTCCTGCTGGCCGGTCACCATCTGGAACCGCAGGTTGAACAGCTCCTGCTTGGCCTCGGCCAGACGCGTCTCGAGTTCGGATTCGTCGGCCTCGCGGAGGTCGGCGGCCTTGGACATCAGGACTCCTCCTCCCGCACCACGAAGCGCGCCTTGATCGGCAGCTTGTGGGCGGCGAGCCGGATGGCTTCCCGGGCGGTCGGTTCGGGGACGCCGGACAGCTCGAACATGATCCGCCCGGGCCGGACGACGGCCACCCAGCGCTCGGGGTTGCCCTTGCCGGATCCCATGCGGGTCTCGGCCGGCTTCTCGGTGATGGGCTTGTCGGGGAAGATGTTGATCCAGACCTTCCCGCCACGCTTGATGTAGCGGGTCATCGCGACACGGGCGGCCTCGATCTGCCGGTTGGTGATCCAGCCCGGCTCGAGGGCCTGGAGGCCGTAGTCGCCGAAGTTGACGCGGGTGGCCCCCTTGGCGACGCCGTCCATCCGCCCTCGTTGCTGCTTGCGGTGCCGGACCTTCTTGGGCATCAACATGACAACTAGTCCTCGTCGCCCCGGAAGTGGGGGGCCTCGTGGTGTTGGCGGGTCCGCCGCTCGATCTCTTCCTCCTCGGCCAGGAGGCGCTCGAGTTCGGGGTCGGCTTCCTTGACCACCGAGGTCGGCGGCGCTTCGGGGCCGTCGTCGGACGCCACCTGCTCGACGGGCACCGGTTCGGTGTCGGGCCGACGGCGGCCGCCACCGGCGCTGATGACCCGGCGGGGGCGGGCCTGGCCGGCGGTCTCGCCCACGGCCATGGCCGCTTCCTTGGCGATCTTGTCCTCGCTGCCGGCCCGGTAGGGCAGGATGTCGCCCTTGTAGATCCAGACCTTCACGCCGATGCGCCCGAACGTGGTGCGGGCCTCGGCGAGGCCGTAGTCGATGTCGGCCCGGAGCGTGTGGAGCGGGACCCGTCCCTCCCGGTACCACTCCCGGCGGGCCATCTCGGCGCCACCGAGGCGACCCGAGCACTGGACCTTGATCCCTTGCCCGCCTGCCTTCATGGCCGTCTGGACGGCCCGCTTCATGGCCCGGCGGAACGACACGCGGCCGGTCAGCTGGTCGGCGACGCCCTGGGCGATGAGGTTGGCATCGAGTTCGGGCTGCTTGATCTCCTGGATGTTGAGCTGGATCTTCGGGTTGCCCGAGATCTTGAACAGGCCCTGGCGGAGGCGGTCAGCCTCGACGCCGCGACGGCCGATGACGATGCCGGGGCGCGCGGTGTGGACGTCGATCCGCAGACGGTCGCGAGTGCGCTCGATCTCGACGCGGCTGACCGCCGCCCGGCGGAGCTGGGCGTCGAGGTACTTGCGGATCCTGACGTCTTCGGTGAGGTAGTCGGTGTACTCGCGGTCGGCGAACCAGCGCGACTTCCAGTCGGTGACGATCCCGAGGCGGAACCCGTAGGGGTTCACCTTCTGGCCCATTACGACTTCCCTTCTTCCTCTTCATCGGCGGCCGCCTCGCCCTCGGCCTCTTCGGCGACATAGGGGGCCACGCGTTCCTCGAGCGTCTCTGGCGCCTCCGCGGCAGCTTCCTCCCGCCCGAGGTTCTCGTAGCGCGCCGCCTTCTCTTCGGGCGCCGGAGGTTCGGGGGTGTCCCCCGTGACAGCTTCGGCTGCAGCCGAAGCTTCTTCGGGTTCTGCCTCCGGTACGGCTGCTCCAGTGGCAGCTTCAGGTGCTGCGCCCTCGGCGGCCTTGCCCTTGCCGGCCTTGGGTGCGCCAGATTCGGAAGTGGCAGCTTCGCCGCCCTTCCGGCGCCGGCCGGGGATCACACCGCGGCGGCGCTGCGTACCCGCCGCCCCGTCGCGCCGGCGCCGCTGCTGAAGCTCGGCGTCGCT
>JAICGL010000698.1 GCA_025923175.1 Acidimicrobiia bacterium | reverse complement strand
GTCGCTCCCGGCGACGCCCTCGAAGCGCTCCTCTCCCGGGGGCGTTCCGCCGGAACGCCGGAGCGCAACGGCGATTCTGTGATCACAAGCGCAAGCTGGGCCTGGTCCATGGCGGTGGCCGAGGAGGCACTCGAGCTCGCGGCCCGGGGCCAGGCTGTTCCGGCGGTCCTCCGCGTGGCTGACGGGCGATCCGAGGCGCGGTGGCTACCGGCCCCCGCCGCAGCCGACGGCGACCGACTCCGGGCCCTGGTCGCCGGGATACCGCTGGTGTGCCGAGCGGAGATCGCAGGCCGTTCCGAGCAGCCAGTTGGGACGCCCGAAGAACTCCTCACCGGGGCGCTCGGCGACCTGCTCGACGCCGCCGTGCGATCGTCACTGGCCAGCCGCCGGCTCGCCTCGTCACCCTCGGGCCGGCGGTCGAAGAAGCTCGCCGCCGCTGAGCGGTTCCTGACCGCACTCACTGCGAACGACGCCACGATCCCGATCGACCCTGACGACGGTGATCATCTCGAGGAACTGCAGGCCGTCCTGCGGGAGTGGCGGCGCAGCGGGCTCCCGACCGCTGGGCCGTTGCGCACCTGCTTCCGGCTCGTTCCCCCCGCCGAACCCGACGACGAAGGGGCCAGCGACGAGCCGTGGCGGGTCGAGATCCTCCTCCAGTCCACCGAGGACCCGAGCCTCCTCGTCCCCGCCGAAGACGTGTGGCATGACGGCCCGGCGCTCCAATCGCTGCGCGAGTCGGTGGCGAATCCCGAAGCCCATCTCTTGGCCGACCTCGGCCGGGCGTCGCGCCTGTGGCCCGGCCTCGAAGTGGCCTTGGCCGACGCCAATCCGTCCGAGGTGGTCCTCGACGCCGCCGGCGGGCAACGCTTCCTGGGCGACGCCGCGCCGCTCCTCGAACAGGCCGGGTTCGGCATTCTCGTCCCGCCGTGGTGGAAGCAACGGACCCGGCTCGGCCTGCGGCTACGGGCCCGGCCCCGGCCCGTCAGCGCCGGCTCCGATGGGCCGGGCATCGGGCTGGCCGGCCTGTGCGACTACCGCTTCGAGATCGCTGTCGGCGACGCCACGCTCACGATCCAGGAACTCCGGAACCTGGCCGAGCTGAAGGCTCCCCTCGTCCGCGTCCGGGGCCAGTGGGTGGAACTGCGGGCGGGCGACGTCGAGCGGGCCCTGGCCGTCCTCACCGGACCTCGCCGCGCGGCCCGGGCCGGCGCCGCTGTCGCCGCCATCGACGACGAGGAGGACCTCGCCGCCGGAGCGATGACCGCCGGCGACATCCTGCGGATCGGCCTCGGGTTGGCACCACCGCCCACCGCCGAGCTCCCTGTGGTCGAGGTCGTCGGCGAAGGTTGGCTCGGCGCCCTGCTCGGCACCGACGGCGACGGCGCCGACCAGGGCATCGAACCCCGCAAGACCCCGGCCGGATTCGACGGCACCCTCCGCCCCTACCAGGAGCGGGGCCTCGCCTGGCTGTGGTTCCTGCACCGCCACGGTCTCGGCGCCTGCCTGGCCGACGACATGGGCCTCGGCAAGACCGCCCAACTCCTCGCTCTCATGGTGGCGGAACGCGAAGACGGCGACAGCGATCGCAGCGGCGACGACCTGCGACCGAACCCGACCCTGCTCGTCTGCCCGATGTCACTGGTCGGCAACTGGCAGCGGGAGACAGCCCGCTTCGCCCCTGGCCTCGTCGTCTACGTCCACCACGGCACGAGCCGCACCAAGGCCGCCCTCGCCAAAGCCGTTGGCCATGCCGACCTGGTCATCACCACGTACTCCCTCCTCGCCCGGGACCGCGACCTCCTGGCCAAGTTCACTTGGGGCCGACTCGCCCTCGACGAGGCCCAGAACGTGAAGAACCCGAACTCGCTGGCCGGACGGGCCGCCCGCGCCCTGCCTACCGCCGGCCGGGTGGCCCTCACCGGCACCCCGGTCGAGAACCGCCTCCTCGAACTGTGGTCGCTCATGGACATCCTCAACCCCGGTCTGCTCGGTTCCGAGCACACGTTCCGGGAGCGCTTCGCCGTGCCGATCGAGCGCTACGGCGACGAGACCGCGGCGGCCACCCTCCAACGCCTCACCGGGCCGTTCGTGCTCCGGCGCCTCAAGACCGACCGCTCGATCATCGCCGACCTGCCCGAGAAGATCGAGATGCACGTGCTCTGCAACCTGACCCGGGAGCAGGCCAGCCTCTACCAGGCCGTGGTCGACGACATGCTCGACCGGATCGAGAAGGCCAAGAGCGGCATCGAGCGGATGGGCGTCATCTCTGGCTCGATGATGAAGCTCAAGCAGGTCTGCAACCACCCCGCCCACTTCCTCCGGGACGGGTCGCGACTCGACGCCGCCCGCTCCGGGAAGCTGGCCC
>JAICGL010000697.1 GCA_025923175.1 Acidimicrobiia bacterium | reverse complement strand
GCATCTTCTCCTTCGGCGACGCCGCCTTCTTCGGCTCCACCGGCGCCATGCAACTCGCCAAGCCCATCGCCGGGATGGCCGCGTCACCGTCGGGCAAGGGCTACTGGTTCGTCGCCTCCGACGGCGGGATCTTCAACTTCGGCGATGCGGCGTTCCTCGGCTCCGCGGGCAGCACGGCGCTGCCGGCCGGGATCGTGGTCATGTCCGCCGGCCTTCTGCCGGCGCCCGGTACGGTCCCGACCGAGCCCACCACGGCGACCACCGGCGGATCGAGCACCACCGTGACGACCGGCCCGCCCCCGATCGGTGCGGCGTTCGAGATGGGCCTCGTCGGCGACAGCGGCTACGCCGCCTCCCAGTACGCGACCTTCGACAGGGTCGTGCAGCACATGAACAGCTTCCCGCTGTCGTTCGTGGTCCACGACGGTGACTTCAAGGACTCGCAGACCTCCTGCTCCGACAACAAGTTCAACGACGTGAAAGCGTCGTTCGACAAGTCGAAGGCGCCGTTCATCTACGCGGCCGGCGACAACGAGTGGATGGACTGCAACAAGAACGCCACCAACCCGATGGATCCCATCGAGCGCCTCGGCAAGCTGCGGACGATGTTCTTCTCCCAGGACCAGTCGCTGGGCCAGAACCCCATGCCGCTCACCACGCAGCGCCAGCAGGGCTACCCCGAGAACACCCGTTGGACCAAGGAGGGCGTGGTCTTCGTCACGCTCAACGCACCTGGCCCGAATGACAATCTCGATTACGACGTTGCCAACCCCTCGACGCCTGAAGCCGGTCCCCGGCGGGTAGCCAACATCTCCTGGCTCCGCCAGGCCTTCGAGCACGCCGAGGCCATCAACGCTGCGGGCGTGATGGTCATCTGGCAGGTCGACCCCTGGCAGCCGAAGTTCCGCCGCACGTGGGACTACCTGATGGATTGGGCCGACGACCCCGCCGTCCCCGACAGTGCCGGCCCGGAGCTCAAGCAGCTGACGGCCGCCTTCGGCAAGCCCGTCGTCCTCGTGCACGGCGACACCCACGCCTTCCGCATCGACAAGGGCGGCTGGGCGACCCCCCTCCCGGACGGAACGACCGAGATGAAGGATGAGTGGGCCGACCTCCCCAACTTCACCCGGGTGGAGACCTGGGCCGGCGGGGCGTTCTCGGCCGCCCAGCCGGAGGCCCACCCGGACATGTGGATCAAGGTGGCCGTCGACCCGAAGAGCCCGCAGGTCTTCACCTTCACCAGCCACCAGGCGCCGTAGCGCTCATACCCGTCCCGTTCCGTCCGTTTCGTCGGGCAGGAGCGGGCGGGTCGGCTGCAGAAGACATGTCGGAGTCAGATCCCCCACTGACGAGGTCTCTCCATGCTCCATCTGCCCCTCGCGGCAATTTCGCTCACCGAAGTCGAGATCACGCGCTTCTTCGTAGCGATCGTCGCCCTCATGGGCATGGCGCATTTCGTGGGCAGCATGTTCGCCCGGCTCAAGATGCCCCGGGTCATCGGGGAGATCGCCGGCGGGCTGATCCTCGGCCCGACGGTGCTCGGCGCCATCGCACCGGGAGCCCACGACTGGATCTTCAAGGGCTTCGCCGGTGAGGACAAGCTCCTGGCGATGGCCAGCGAGTTCGGCCTCGTCCTCCTCATGTTCATGTCGGGGATGGAGATCAAGGCCCGCTTCGCCAAAGAGGACCGCAAGGTCGCCTTCCCGTTGCTGGCCGGTGCCACGCTGCTCCCCTTCATCGTCGGCGCCGCTGCTCCCCGGGTCTTCGACTTCAAGCCCTACATGGGCCCGAACGGCAACGTCAGCTCGCTGACGATCATCATCGGCATCGCCGTCGCCATCACCTCGATCCCGGTGATCTCGAAGATCTTCATCGACCTCGGGATCATGCGCACCCGCTTCGCCCGGATCGTCCTGACCGTGGCCACGGTGGAGGACATCGCACTCTGGGGCCTGCTGGCGGTGGCCATCTCGCTGTCCAAGTCTGCCGACCCCTCCCTCTACGAAGTCGTCAAGACGCCGGTCGTCACGCTGATCGTCTTCGTGGTGGCCATGGTGGTCATCCCCCGCCTGCTCAACGGGCTGACTCGCACGGCGGCTCGCAACGTGGTCGAGAACCGGCCGGTGCGCCTGGCGCTGATCACCTGCTTCGGCATGGTCGCCGTCTGCGAGCTCCTCGGCGTGAAGGACATGTTCGGGGCCCTGCTGGCCGGTATGGCGATGTGCCGGCTGCCCCACGACGTGGTCGAGGTCGTGCGCACCAAGGAGACGGCCTTCTCTCTGGTGTTCTTCACGCCGATCTTTTTCGCCATCGTGGGTCTGAAGCTCGACTTGCTGAGGAGCTTCGACACCCTGTTCTTCCTCGGCTTCTTCGTCT
>JAICGL010000696.1 GCA_025923175.1 Acidimicrobiia bacterium | reverse complement strand
GGCGCCGAACCCGGCAGCGTCAAAGCGGCGCACGTCCTTCGCCGGATCCAGGACTGGGGCCTCCCGATGCCGCTCTGCGAGAAGGTCATCCGCGACGCACACGGCGGATTCATTGCCAGGGTGGACTTCATCTGGGAGCCGTGGTGGCTGATCCTGGAGTACGACGGAGACGAGTTCCACGGCCCCCGCCGGTGGGGGGTCGACGACCGGGTCCAAGCCCAGATCGAGGCACTGGGTTACCGAATGGAGCGGGCTGATCGGTTCGATCTCCGCCCCTCATCGACGCGCCTCTATGACCTTCTGGCGGGTGTCTTGCTCCGCCCGCCCTCCGGTCCTTGGCCCACCCGGGTGCCACCGGAGACGCCGCACGCGGCCTGACCACCGTCCGGCCACGCCGTCGGCCAGTGGCTCAGCACGACCGGTCGTGGGAAAGGGCCATATAGACCCCTCCGCACTAGCGGTCGTGCTGAAGGACCTGCTGGGGCGGGCGCGGCACGTGGCCGCTTCTGGGTCGTAGGCGACCTATCGTCCTACCGATGCAGGGAGACGAGATGACGACGGCCAGCCTGGGGCCGCCGCCGGCCACGGGGGCGTGGCGGCCGGGGGATCCGCCGGGGCATCGGCAGTTCGTCACGCTGTTCGAGGACGAGCCGCTCCGGCTCGAGT
Source organism: Acidimicrobiia bacterium (assembly GCA_025923175.1). GTDB lineage: Bacteria > Actinomycetota > Acidimicrobiia > IMCC26256 > BP-133 > BP-133. The sequence goes on along the minus strand of JAICGL010000696.1, from coordinate 1,721 downwards.
TGGGCGGGACGCTGTCGCCTGTCGTGGTGGCGTACGAGACCTGGGGAGAGCTTGACCGGGCTCGCTCGAACGGCGTCCTCATCGCCCATGCCTTGACCGGCGACAGCCACGCCGCCGGGCCTGCCGGCCCCGGGCACCGGTTTCCCGGCTGGTGGGACCATTCGATCGGGCCGGGCAAGGACATCGACACCGACGAGTGGTTCGTGGTCTGCCCCAACGTCCTCGGCGGCTGCCAGGGCACGACCGGCCCGTCGTCCATCGCTCCAGATGGGAGCCCCTACGGGAGCCGATTCCCCGCCATCACGATCCGGGACCAGGTCGCGGTGGAGGCAGCCCTGGCCGATGTGCTCGGAATCGAGCGGTGGGCGGCCGTCATCGGGGGGTCGATGGGCGGCATGCGGGCCCTGGAGTGGGCCGTCGGCTACCCCGACCGGCTCGAGCGGGCCATCGTCGTGGCCTGCGGGGCGGCGGCCAGCGCCGAGCAGATCGGGCTGTGCGCCGTGCAGAACGAGGCCATCCAAGCCGATCCGGCCTGGCGGGGCGGCGACTACTACGACGCCGGGCCGGGCGAGGGGCCGCATCGGGGGATGGGCATCGCGCGGCGCATCGGGCACCTGAGCTACCGAAGCGAGGCCGAGCTGGCCACCCGCTTCGGGCGGGCACCCCAGCCCGGCGAGGACGCCTTCGGCGCGGGCCGCTACGCCGTCGAGTCGTACCTTGACCACCATGCCGACAAGCTGGCCCGCCGCTTCGACGCCGGCTCGTACGTGGTGCTGTCGGCGGCGATGAACCATCACGACGTCGGCCGGGGCCGGGGCGGGCTTGCCGCAGCGCTGGCCCGGGTGCGGTGCCGGGTATCGATCGCCGGCATTGACAGCGACCGGCTCTACCCGCTGTACCTCCAGCAGGAGATGGCCGAGCTACTGCCCGGCCGGCCCGACGTGACGGTGGTCCATTCGATGTACGGCCACGACTCGTTCCTCATCGAGTCGGAAGCGGTCGGGGCCTTCATCCGCAAGGCGCTGGAAGACGACGAACCAGGGAACGCCGCAGAGAGAGTTGGTTGATGTCATCAGCCGGCGAGGAGGGATCGGGCATGCGGGTGCTCGTGGTGGTGGGAGAGGGTGAGCCGCCGGAACGACTGGCCGTGCGGGCCGACCGGGTGCTGCACACCGCTGATTCGCAGCTTGAACCGCAGCTGCTGGCCGACGTCCGGGCGCACATCCCCGAAGACGTCGCCGTGGTCGGCGCCCCCGCCGGTCGAGGTGAAGCCACGGCCGCGGCCATCGAACTGCGGGCCCACGGCTTTCCCGTCACGCTCTACACCGACTCGGCAGCTTCACCTGGCCCCCGTATACCGGACGGGCTCCGCGTCCGTGCGCTGACCGACACCGGGCCGGCCATGGAGGTGGCCGACTCGCTCCTCGACCTCGTCGGCAACACGCCGTTGGTCCGTCTCGACCGTGTCGGCAAGCGGCTCGACTGCCACCTGCTGGCCAAGTGCGAGTTCCTCAACGCCGGTGGCAGCGTGAAGGACCGCCCGGCGGTGGCCATGGTCGATGCCGCCGAGCAGGCCGGTCTCCTCCTGCCGGGCGGGACGATCGTCGAACCGACCTCCGGAAACACCGGCGTGGGCCTCGCCATCGTCGCAGCCCGGCGCAAGTACCGCTGCGTCTTCGTGATGCCCGACAAGATGGCCCAGGAGAAGATCAAGCTCCTGC
>JAICGL010000695.1 GCA_025923175.1 Acidimicrobiia bacterium | reverse complement strand
GGTTCCTGATGCCCATCGGCGGGGTGGAGCGAACCGGCGCCGAGTACTCGGCCCTCTTGGACGCAGCGGGCTTCCGGCTCGAGCAGATCGTCCCGACCCTGTGCCCGCAGTCGATCGTGGAAGCCGTGCCGGTCTAGACGCGACGGGCGTTTAGGGCGATTGCGCCGACCTCTGGGCATTCCTTTTCAGCACGAAGGGCTAGACGCCGCAAACCGGTGGGCATCGTTTGCCCGTTTCCGAAGGGTGTGGATCATTAAGAGCGAGCTCGTCGTTGTCGGATAGGTCCGTGCTCGAGGTGGTGCCAGGAATTCATGAAGGGTCACTTGACTGGCTGGCGTCGCGCGGCCGTCTTGGCTACGGCAGCGGCGGCACTGGTCGGCGTGGCCGTCCGGTCCCACGACGCGGGCATCGAGATCAGCGCTGGTAACCGCGGAGGACAGCCGGAAGCGAGCGCGCCGGCGCCATCATCCCCCTCCGTCACTGTCACGCCGGCAGATCCGACGCCGCCTTCTTCCACCGTCTCGTCCTCATCCTCGACATCGTCGACGTCCATCTCCCGCCCTACGACCACGACCACGGCCGTGACGTCCGCTGGCCAGGCCGTCACGGTCGCTGTCGCGGACCTGCCGGGCCTGTACCTCATCGGCCGTGATGGCACCGGCCTGCGGCGCCTGAGCAACGCCCAGGGGAACGGGCCCGCCTGGTCGCCCGATGGTCGGTGGATCGCTTTCGTCGAAGGCACCGACGTCCATGTACTGGATCCACTGACCGGCGCCGATCGGAAGGTAGCCGACGGCTTCGCCAACCAAGCGGAGCAGGTGAGCTGGTCTCCTGATTCGAAGCGCCTGGCGTATCCCGGCCACGGCACCGGCATCTCACCGGGCGAACGTGACATCTGGATTGCCGACGTCGACGGCACGAACCCCGCCCGACCGATCCGCTGGCCGGCCGACGACAGCGGGGTGGCGTGGGGGCCGGGGGACCAGCTGGCGTCGTTGGGGTCGGACGGCATCTGGACCTTCAAGGCCGACGGGAGCAGCCGGGTTCGGGTCGCCGAGGACCCGGTCGGCTGGGGGGTCCTCGGCTGGTCGTTGGACGGGAAGTGGCTTTCCGCATCGTCTCCAGGGTCGAACTACAACCACGTCCTCCATGCCAATGGCGGCGAGGCGCGCAGCCTGGGACTGGCCGCCCACGTCCCGACCTGGTCACCCGACGGAGAGCGCATGGCCTTCACCGGGAGAGACGGCTACCAGCCGGGACTGCTCGTCGGTCCCAGCAGCGGAGGGTCCGCCCGCATGATCTCGCCCTGGCTCCACCGTCCGGTGTGGTCCCCGGCCGGCGACCTCATCGCCGCCGTTGACAAGCCGGACGAGAACAACGACCGGGATGTCATCGTGCTCGACCCCGACGGCGCAGAGCAGCGTCTCCTCACACGGCTGCCGCCAAACCTGCGCTTCGATGACGTCCTCGCCTGGTCGCCCGACGGGCGCACCCTCGCCTTCACCGCTTACCCCTCCGCGGTGTTCCCGCCGCGGCCCCGACCCGTCTTCGGGCAGGGCGTCGACTGCGGCCAGCCCTACGGCGACGACGGAAACGGAGCCCAGGCGACCGCCATCGGCGACGACTACGACATCCTGATGACCGTCCGTTGCCACACCGAAAACGGCTCCAATGGCGCGCCCGGCCTCGTCGCCCGCCAGCTCAACGCTTACTTCACGGCGGCGCGGATCGACTACGGCGACGGGACGTCGGTCGACATCACGCCCTTCCCGAGCCGCTGCTCCGGCTCGTCCCCAGTCGGCCCTGTCTACATCAGCAACGGCGGGTTCCACGTCTACCCGGCCCTCGGCGAGTACACCATCACCTACACCGCGACACTCATCTCCTGCCACGACGCACGTCGCGGCCAAGAGCAGAGGATCACCCTGTCGTTGCGCAACTTCGTCGTCAACGGCGGTTCATAACCTTGGCGACAACCGCCGGGGAGTTGAATGCGCGGCAGCCCACTCCAGCAGTGCTGGTAGGGATAGCGACGATGTGGACCAGGTTTGGCCATTCGCCGACGGATCTCCCCAGGAATTCATCGAATCGAAGGTACCAAGTGGCGCGTATGCTCACGAGGAGCGCTGGGCCCCAGCGGACCGGCGTTCATTTGCGACACCCGTCCGTCGAAAATGAACGCCGGTCCCGGCGAAGGCGGCCAGGCCGGCAGTTGGGATTGGTGGGGCGGAGGCCGCTCGGGAGCTTCGGGCTCCCCAGCCGGACTGAGAATTAGTGCAGCAGGTGTAGGCGGCGGGTGGCCGGGCGGAGGGTGACGCGCTGGCCCCAGCGCAGGTGGAGGGTGTCGGTCTCGATCCCATCTCCGAAGACGACGAGGTCGGACTCGGCG
>JAICGL010000694.1 GCA_025923175.1 Acidimicrobiia bacterium | reverse complement strand
CTCGCCCTCGCCCTCGCCGTTCCCATCCGGGTCGTGATACGTCGGTGCCCCATACGACGTGTCGCCGCCGGCTGCGTGGGCCGTCGCCGAAGAGCCGACAGGGGCCATCAGGAGCGCGGCGAGCGCCAGCGCCATCAGCCATCGCTTCAGGTCCACGGTTTCACCTTTCGGCCGCCATTTACGAGATTTCAGCGCCGGTCATTTAGAAGCAATTGTCGATGGTGTCCGCCCCGTTGGGGAAACAGTTGTCGGGACCCACCACGGCCTCTGGTCCACCGTCGATCGTGTCGTGGGCTGTCGGCGACGGAGGGTCGTCGTTGCCGTAGATGATGTCGTAGCCGTCGACCCCGCCGTAAAGCTGGTCCTGGCCCGGTCCGCCCCGCAGGGTGTCGTCAAAGTCGCCGCCGAGCAGGAAGTCGCGACCGCTTCCACCGACGAGTGTGTTGTTCGCGTTGTCGTTGGCGGCCACACCATTCCCGTAAATGGTGTCGTTCCCGGACCCGCCGTCGATGTAGTCCATGCCGGTATCACCACAGATGGTGTCCCGGCCGCCATTGCCGAAGATCGTGTCGTCTCCGAGGCTGCCGTGGATGACGTCGTTGCCGCTCGTCCCCGTGATGTAGAGAGGACCGAGCTCGCCCGAATGGTCATCGGTCGCCGGCAACCCGCCGCAGCTCCCGGCCATCGCCGGGGGTGGGACGATCACGCCGGTCCCCACAACCCACATGAGGGCCAACATTCCGATACGCAGCTGCCTGCCGCTCACGCCGGGGCGGATTGCCATGGCGATGCCTCCTTCACCCGATCAGCCGGGGGTCGTTGATGTGCCTTGGATATCTGGCGCGTAACGACGGAGGTAATGGCCGCTGGCCCGGCGCGCCAATGCGCTAACTACGCTCGTTTATATCGCAGTTCAGCGAAGTGTCAATAGTACCTAACGTTTTTACATACTGAAGTGAGAACGCGGTACATCAATATCGACATTGAGCCCAATGATGTTTGTGGGCTTAGAGACGTGCGAGCGCCACTTGACGTCGAAGTGCCTGGAGTGCATCGCTGCGAGCCGTGCCCTGGCGGTACTTCATGCGGACGGCCTGGCCGTCCAGCGCGATGAAGATGTCGTGGGCGTCGAAAGTGGCGGCCCGCACCCTGCTGTAGGCGTAGCGGGTATAGCGCCCGCCGACGCTGAGGTAGAACGCCCGGGACGTGACGACCAGTGGTGTCGCCTTGCCGTTGGCGCCTTCGACGACGTCTTCGCCCAGGACGCGCTCGCCGTCCTCCATCAGGCCCCGGATCGCCGCCACGCTCATGCCGCCGCTATCGGCCTGTCCGGTCCGCGCCTGAGCCGGATCGGCTGCGTTGGTCCCAAGAGCGCCCTATGCGCGCCGCCGGCGTGCGGCGCGCCCGGGTCGCTCCCACCCGGAGGCGAACAGGTGGGCCAGGAACCGGTCGGGAGTCGGCGCCAGCATCTCCCCGGCCCGCCCCAGGAGGTGCCAGGGGCGCTCGATGGGCAGGCCGGCATGCTGCCACTCCACGAGTGCGCCGCCGGCGAGGTCGCCGGCCACCGCGTCGGCCGAGATCAGGGTCACCCCGAGGCCGATGCGGACACTTTCCAGCACCGCGCCGTTCGACCCGAAGGTGAGGATCCTCGGCGTGATCCCGAGCTCCTCGAGGAAAGCCTCCGCCGTCGCCCTGGTCCCCGAGCCCGGTTCACGCAGGAGCCAGGTGGCCTCCGCCAGCTCGGCCCGGGTGACCGGGCGCGCCGCCGCCTTCTTGCGTCCGCGACGAGGACCCGGGTTTGCCGCAACGACCACCAGCCGGTTGGCCCGTACCGCGAGGGTCTCCGCCCCGGGCGGCGGGCGGCCGCCGATGGCCAGGTCGACCTCGTGGTGAGACAACAGGTCGGCCACCCGCCGGCGGTTGCCGACCTCCAGCGACACGGTGACCTCGGGGCGGCCCGACAGGAACGAGGCCAGCAGCGGGGGAGCGAGGTGCTCGCCGGCGGTCGTTACCGACGCCAGCCGCAACCGGCCCCGGTTGGGATCGGCCTCGCCCCGGGCTGCGGCCACCGCCTCGTCGAGCAGGGCCAGGGCCGCCCGGGCCCGCTCCGCCAGGGCTTCGCCGGCCGGGGTGAGGCGCAGCCCCCGCCCGTCCCGCATGACCAGCGCCACGCCCACCTGCTTGCGGACGGCAGCCAGCGCGGACGACACCGCCGGCTGGGTCACCACCAGCTGGTCGGCCGCCGCCCGGACCGACCCGGTCGATGCCACCGCCAGGAATGTCCGCAGCTGTCCGAGGGTCAGCCGCGTCTCGGTGGGTTCCATAGGCATAAGGGAAAACTGATGGATATTCCCGGAAGTGTCAATAGACAGTGGGGGTTCGAGCGTCAACGATGGCGG
>JAICGL010000693.1 GCA_025923175.1 Acidimicrobiia bacterium | reverse complement strand
GTGGACCGTGCGGCCCAGCACACTCGGTGCAGCGGCGGCCAGAGCGTGGGCGGCGGCCTCCTTCCAGGCGACCTGGGGGTCGTCGCCGAGGATGTCGCCCTCGAACCGGTCGCCGACCTCCGCGATGGTGGCACCGGCCAGGAGCGGTGGCGTCCACAGCTCCTCGTACACGAGGTGGCGCACCAGGTCGCGTACCGCCCAGTCGGTGCATGGCGTCGGTCGGGCCCAGTCGCCGACCCCGATCGCCATCACCCGCTGACCGAACTCCTCAATGGACCGCCGGTACATCTCGAGTGCTTTCGCCATCGACCCGACCTCCTTCGCTAGCCCCCCTAACGACCTGCGACCGGTATGCAACCCGGCTCGTCGCCCGCTCCTTCCGGCGTCTTGTGCAACACGGCGTTGGTCGGCTTCACGACAACCGACGTCGAGCCGTCATCCATCCGGACCTCGGCCCGACCGTTGACGAACAAGGCGAAGCCGTCGCGCCCCGACACCGGCCAGAGGAGCGACACTTCCGGCGAGCGTTCTGCGTTGCCTGTCGTCCGCGGGCCGGGCCGGACGACCAGGTCATCGCCCTGCCACTCCGGCCGGAGGGACACGGCGTGGGGCCGGCCGTCGTCGGTGACGGTCAGGAGGTAGGCGTATGAGCCGCAGGCTTCCACCTGCTCCCGCACATCGTCGAGGTCGACCTGGATGCTCATACCCCCTCCTTCACCACCGACCGTCCTCCGCCTCCGTCAACCCGGAGCACCTGACCGGTGACGTAGCCGGCGGCGGGCGACACCAGGAAGCGTACGACGCCTGCGACGTCTTCGGGAGAACAGACCCGCCCGAAGGGGAACGAGGCGTCGAGCGCCCGCATGTCGTCGCTCCCGAAGGTGGCCTTGGCCAGGCGCCGACCCATGTCGGTGTCCACCAGGCCGGGCGCCACCACGTTGACGTGGATGCCGTGGCGGAGCTCCTCCTTGGCCAGTGTGGTGGCCAGCATCTCCAGCGCCGCCTTGGCCATGGCGTAGGGCGCGCCGTTGGCCGGCACCTCTCGCGTGATGATGCTGGAGATCATCACGATGTCGCCCCGGGGCCGGGTACGCATCGATGGGATGACGGCCCGGCACAGGGCGTGCGCCCCGAGCGCGTGGGTCCGCAGCAGGCGCTCCACCTCGTCGGCGGCGGTGTCGACGACCGCGTTGCCACGGCTGGCGACGCCGGCGTTGTTGACGAGGATGTCGACGAACCCGAAGTCGTCGACGACGCTTCGCACCATGGCGTCGACGGCGGAGGGGTCGCCGACGTCGGCGGCGTACGCCCGGCCGTGGCGGCCGAGTCCTTCGATCTCCTTCACGGTGGCGGCAGCCGACTCTTCGTCGCGCCGGTAGACGACGGCGACGTTGGCACCGTCTTCGGCCAGCGCCAGTGCGATGGCCCGCCCGATGCCCCGCCCGCCCCCGGTGACCAGGGCCACCCGTCCGTCGAGGTCCACGTCCCTCCCCTGCCTCGGTTAGCGCCCGAGCACCGCCCGGGCCACCAGATCCTGTCCGAAGGCGGTGAGGATGGCCAAGTAGAGCAGCCCGGTGGCGGCCATCACGGCCGAGTACCACCGCTCCCGCAACGCCGCCTCCACCACGATCAGCAGCACGATCGTCGAGATCGTCGACAGGAGCCAGATCCAGCCCAGCAAACCGTTGGCGCCGTCGTCGATGGAACCGGTCATGACCTGGACCATTCCGGTCGGCAGGCACAGCAGCAGCGTCTCGACCACCCAGATCCATGCGCCGATGCGGACCAGCTGCTTGAGCGGCTCGCGGGACAGGCCGGGCTGGGTCAGGTAGGAGTGGCCGAGCAGCATGGCGTCGGTCGCCACGCCGAGAAAGGCGGCGCCGCACACGAGCCGGGCGAAGCCGAGAAGGAACGGGCCGCCGCCGGCCACCGTCGCGCTGGCGAGGCCCAGGATGCCGACAGTGGGGGCGAGGAGATCGGCCGTCGGCGGGAACTCGGGAACGGTGTCGTCGTAGCGGTCGGGGCGGTCGATGCCGGTCATGGCGGCCACCCGGGCGGCCCGGGCCCGGCGGATGGTCCGTTCGCCAGCCACGCCGGCGCGGCGGCGGGCGAACGACAGCCACAGCGCATACCCGGTGCCGGCGGCGACCCCGACGGCGGCGACATCCCTGACGAGGGCGGCGGCCCCGTCCGCCTCCAACCACCGGCCGAGTGCGGCCGCGCCGAGAGCCATGACCAGGTAGGTGGTGCGGACCGTCCACCCGTAGCCGATGCCGACCTCCCGCCGCCGGGTCGTCACCCAGGCGAAGAAGACGCCGCCCACGGCCCACTGCAGGAGCACGGTCGAGACCTGGAGTTTCATCGGCGCCGAGATTTTCCTGTGGCGTTGTGCCGCTGTGAGCGGC
>JAICGL010000692.1 GCA_025923175.1 Acidimicrobiia bacterium | reverse complement strand
CGTGGCGTTCAAGGGCGAGGCGGCATGGGCCAGCCTGTTCGCGGGCCTGGCGTATGTGAGGTCGGTGGTGCCCCCGGGGTGATTCGAACACCCGGCACGCAGTTTAGGAAACTGCTGCTCTATCCACCTGAGCTACGGGGGCGTAACGACGTACGGGACGCTGAGGTAAGTTTACCCCGGTTCGTGCTGAACCGTGTGCTGAGGCCGTCAGGCCGTCCAGCCGGTCGACGTGGCGCGGAGGTGGGCCGGGCTGAGGTCTCGCCGCCCCGGTGGAACACGGGGCCGGCCCGCTTCTCGTCGCCTGGCTTTTCCCGATGCCTGGGGTATCCAGCGAGTGAAGGCGTGGGCCGGCCGACCTGGTGTTAGCCGGCCTTCTGGTGGTTGCTACTTCGCGACGATCCGGTCCTTGATCTCGCTGTACATGTTTTGCGGCACGATCTTCTTCTGCAGTAGTTCGTCCTTCCGCTTGTACGGCCGCCCGTCGATGATCTTCTTGGCGTATAGATCGCCTACCCCCGGCAGGGTCTTCAACTCGTCGGTCGAGGCGGAGTTGATATCGACCGGCCCCTTCTTCGTCGCCGCTTTGCCGGCCTTCGGGGACTCCTTCTTCTTGGGTTGAGCGAGGGATGGACTGTGCATCGCCGAGAGAGCGAACACCGCGATCGCGAGCACCGTGATCAGTCGATGCATGGGCTTTTCCTCGGCGCGCCGTAGGCGGTGCCAAGGCAACCGTGCCACCCTGGGCACCGCGCGTCAAGCCTCGGCCGATCGCCCTTTCATCCATCCGGGGAAGCGCCTCTGAGGCGTGGGTCCGCCATCACTTGACCCGCCCCAAGCGCTGCCAGGCCGAGTGCCACATCCATGTCCGGCATTCGCCGGCGGAACTCCAGGCCCCACCAAACCCGAACAGTTTGAACCAGTTCCTTGGTGCTCTGCGGGCACATCGGCTGCGTCAGCGGCCTCGCGCTTGCATCATCACGCCTCGATGGGAAACGCGCTGATCGCGTTGACTACGCTGCTCGTGAGTGTCGGTCCGGCCTGGGGTCAAACGGTCTCCGGCCCGGAACTACGCGGGCGGATCGAGCAGATCACCGACAGCGAGCTGATCGTCCGTGGCGAGGACGACCGCCTTCACTTCGTCGACACGGCTGCCATCCCGAGCGTGGAACTCGGCGTGCTGAATCCGGGCGACGACGTCGTCATCACCACGAACGGCGACGGTGGGCGCGGCCCGATCGGCCGCTCGGTCCGGCAGCGCGGGCCTGCTGAGGACGCCGGAAGTAAGCGCCGCGCTTTTCCACCGGAGCCGGGGCGCCGTTAAGTGTTTGCGCTCCGGCGTCAGTTGACCTCATCGGTGAGACCCTCAGCGCCCTCGAGGCGATCGGCGGGGTCCCGCTCGCCACCGTCTGGGACAATCCCAAGACGGTCGTCCTCACCCGCAAGGGGGTGACCTGATCGTCCGGAACTCCGTCTTCAGCCAGGTCGCCCTCGACTATCGCTTCGCCCCGGGCTCTGCCGGCCCCGGGCCGGCCAGCAGAAGGGCGCCGTCAAGGGCAGCTCAAGGGCCGGCGCTTCCGCGACCGCGCCGACCTCCACGCCCAGATCGCCCACTGACCCGTCGTCAACACCGAGCGGCCGTCGCGGGCGACCGGGGAGATCCCGGCCGCCGCCCTGGTCCAGGAACGTCAGCCCCTGCGCCCGCTGCCGATCGCGCCGGCCGCCGACGCCCTCAAGACCCCGTCGTCGTGTAGGCCCGGGCCCGCGTCGCCCATGAGGGCGCCGCCTACTCCATGCCGCCGGAGACCCTGGCCAGCCCGCGACCATGCATCTGTACCGGGACCGGGGCGAGATCGTCACCAAGACCGGCGAGGTCGTACGGCATCGGCGCGCCCGGGCCCGCGGCCAGGTCAGCATCCTGCCCGCGCACCGCGCGGCCATGCTCGACGCCGTGCATCGTTGGGCAGGTCGAGCAGTGTGGCGCGAGCATGACAGTGGAACCGCCGGCCAGGCGGTCGAGCCAGGAGGCGCTGCGCCTTGGCCGTGGTCGTGCAACGGCCCCACCGGCAGCTTCGCTGCAACGAGGGCCGGGAGGCGAACATCATGGCGATGGACACCGGCGAGAGGGACGTGCTGATCGCCCTGATCGGCACCGTTCGAACCCTTGCGCAGCAGGTCGTCACCCTCCACCTCCACCTCGGTGCGTTGCGCGCGGCGCTGGTCGGCGGTGGAGTGATGACCGATGCGGCATTCGCCTCCGCTGTCGCACAGCTCGAGGCGTTGCAGGCGGCGGATGAGGCGCTGCGATACGATCGGCCGGTGCTTGGCCAGACCTTTGAAGACCTGATTGCCCGGCTCGAACGACCGCCCTCCTCGTGAGCGTCACGCCGCACCGTCCGCGGGGCAGCGACGCCGCCTG
>JAICGL010000691.1 GCA_025923175.1 Acidimicrobiia bacterium | reverse complement strand
CCGACCGGGAGACCCCCGGCGGCTCCCCGGTAACGAGAGGCCTCCGGAGTCGTGACGGAGGTGTCCGGCAGCGTTGCGGCCTTCGGGCCCCTTGGGGCGGAACGCCTGTCAGGGCGTGGCAGCGTCTCGCTACGGTGACGGGGTGGCCTCGGGAGACGATCTCTTCAGCCAGGCGGCCGACCAGCGGACGGCGGCGTCGGCACCGCTGGCCAGCCGCATGCGGCCCCGGACGCTCGACGAGATCGTCGGCCAGCAGCACCTCCTCGGGCCGGGCAAGCCGTTGCGGGCGCTGATCGAGGCCGACCGGTTGTCGTCGTGCATCCTCTGGGGGCCGGCCGGCACCGGGAAGACGACCATCGCCCGGCTGGTCGCAACGGCCACGGCCAAGGCGTTCGAGCCGATGTCGGCGGTCACCGCCGGCGTGAAGGAGGTGCGGGAGGTTGTCCAGCGGGCCCGCACCCGGCTCGGCGAGCGGGCCCAGGGCACGATCCTCTTCCTCGACGAGATCCACCGCTTCAACCGCACCCAGCAGGACGCCCTGCTGCCCCACGTGGAGGAAGGGCTCCTCACGCTCATCGGGGCCACCACCGAGAATCCGTTCTTCGAGGTCAACGGCCCGCTTCGCAGCCGGTCCACGCTCTTCCGGCTGGAGGCGCTGTCCACTGACGACCTCCGGGCCCTGATCGACCGGGCCCTCTCCGAGCCGGCCCGCGGCCTGGCCGCCGGGGGGCGGGTCATCACCATCGACGAGGAGGCGGCCGCCCATCTCGCCGCTCGCTCCGACGGCGACGCCCGGGCCGCCCTCAATGGCCTCGAGGTGGCCGCCGCCCTGGCCGCCGAGGACGGTCGCGCCACGATCACGCTGGAGGACGCCGAGACGGCCATCAACCTCCGGGCCGTCCGCTACGGCCGCGACGAGCACTACGACGTCATCAGCGCCTTCATCAAGTCGATCAGGGGCTCCGACCCCGACGCCGGCGTCTACTGGCTGGCCCGCATGCTCGAAGCAGGGGAGGACGCCCGCTTCATCGCCCGTCGGCTCGTCATTCTCGCCTCGGAGGACATCGGCATCGCCGACCCCATGGCACTGGTCGTGGCCACCGCCGCCGCCCACGCCGTCGAGTACGTCGGCCTCCCCGAAGCGCAGCTCAACCTGGCCGAGGCGGTGATCTACCTCGCCACCGCCCCCAAGTCGAACCGCACGGCCATGGCCATCTGGAGGGCCCGGGAGGACGTGCGGAACGGCCCGTCGGCCGAGGTGCCGGTCCACCTGCGCGACGCTCACTACCAGGGGGCCAAGAGCCTCGGTCACGGCAAGGGCTACGTCTACCCCCACGACGACCCCAGCGGCTGGGTCGCCCAGCAGTACAAGCCCTCGGAACTCGAAGGCCGCCGCTACTACGAGCCCAGCCCGCACGGCGCCGAAGCGCGCCTCCGGCGGGAAGACGACGAGGACTGAGCGACATGTCCGGTCCGCCCGACCCCGAGCGCATCGCCATCATCGGCGCCGGGTCGGTCGGCTGCATGCTGGCCGCGTACCTGGCGGCCGCCGGGCACGGCATCGTCATCTGCGGCCGGTCACCTCTGGAACGTGTGGTCATGACCATCGACGGAGACACGGTCGAGCACAAGGTCGCCTGGGCGGCCGACCCGGCGGACCTCCCGCCGCTCCGCTCCGCCGTGCTGGCGACGAAGATCCATCACACGCCCGACGTCGCCGGTTGGCTGGCGGCGCTCCCCGGCGACGGCATCGTGCTGGCGGCGCAGAACGGAGTCGACCACCGGGCTCGCATCCAGCCGCTGACCGACGCCGCCGTCGTGCCCGTGCTCGTCTACTCCAATGCCCGGCGGACGGGACCGGGTGAGGTGACAGTGACCCCCACCGGACGGGGGATCGTGGTGCCCGACAACGACTCCGGCCGGACGGCCGCCGCCCTCTTTGCCGGCAGCGGCCTGGAGGTCGAGGTGGTGGCCGACTTCGTCACCGCCCTGTGGCAGAAGCTGCTCGTCAACGTGATGGCCAACCCGCTCACCGCCCTCACCGGCCGGACCACCGGCGAGCTGTTCGAACAGCCGGCGCTGGCCGCCCTGGGGCTGGACCTGGCCCTCGAGACGGTGGCCGTCGCCCGGGCCGAGGGGGCTGCGCTCAGCATCGACAACGCCCGGGAGGCGCTGGCCTGGTTCCCTTCCCTCCGCGGCACCCGGTCGTCGATGCTCCAGGACCGCAGCGCCGGCCGCACCATGGAGCACCAGGGCCTGTTCGGCCCGGTGGTGGCGCTCGGCGAGCACCACGGTGTGCCCACGCCGCTGACCCGGGCGATGCTCGCGCTGCTCGACGCTGCGGTCAGCCCCGGCTGATCTGCAGGCTTCCGGTGGCCACGTACCGGCCGGGGATCAGGGGCTTCGGTGGGCCACCGCCT
>JAICGL010000690.1 GCA_025923175.1 Acidimicrobiia bacterium | reverse complement strand
CGAGATCCGGGGCCGGGATCTCGTGACCGGGCTGCCCCGCACGATCATGACGTCGACGGCCGAGATCCGGGATGCGCTCGAGGGGCCGGTCATGGCCGTCGTCGACGCGGTCAAGGAGGTCGTCGACGCCACGCCACCGGAGCTGGCCGCCGACATCATGGAGCACGGCGTGGCCCTCACCGGCGGGGGAGCGCTGCTGCGAGGGCTCGATCAGCGCCTGGCCGACGAGACCGGCCTGCCGATGATGATCAACGGCAATCCGCTCCACGCGGTCGCCCGGGGCGCGGCCCACTGCCTGGCCCATCTCGACGGCTGCCGCAGCGTCCTGGTCGACGCCAGTTAGCTCTGATGCGGCGGGCCGAAGCGGCCCGAAGCTGCGCGAGTGCCACTGGGGCCGCCCCCTTCCCGGCCGCTAGACTGGTCACAACGTGATGAAGACCCTCTGGCCGCGGACTGAACCGCTGCCGGACGAGGCGCTCGAGCCCCCGCTGACGGTTCGGCGGCCCGCCTGGCCAGTAGCTACTGCAACCTGTGACACCCGTCCGCCCGCGACGGCCGTTCGAATGGCCCTCGCCGTGGCTCTGCTGGCCGGTTGGCTGGGCGTGTGTTGGCGGCGTGGGGGTGGATCCGGGCGACCTCATTCCGGGGTTCGTCACGTCCCGAAGTTTCTCCAGATCGTTCCGGGCGCCGTCCGCGCCCAACACCATTCGACTCAGCGCCTGCCGCTGACCAGCCGTGGGGCTGCGTCAGCCGCCGGGCGTCGGCGCGCCCTCCCAGCGCGCGTACCCGAGGAAAGGTTTTATGTCCGACGAGAGCGTTCCGGAGGCCCGCCCGGCCTCCGAAGAGCCGGTTGCCGTGGCGCGGCCGGAGCAGGGCGAGGGAGGGCCGGCCCCGAGCGGGGGCGGCGAGGACGGTGTCGTCGTCCGCAAGCGGCGACGCCGCGGATCGCGAGGCGGGCGCAATCGGCGCCGCCCCTCGTCATCCAGTCCCTCGACCTCTGAATCTTCCGATGACTCCGAGAGCGGCAGCGACGAGGGTGGTGACGGCGACGCCGTCGACCTGACGGAGATGTCCGGGTCTGGCGGCGGCCGCCAGCGCTCCCAGCCCCGGAGCTCATCCGGCACGCGGCGGGCGTCCTCCGCGGCGGCGACCACCGAGACGGCGGCCGACGATGCTGCGGAGCTGTCCGGCCCCCGCGAGGTGTCGCTGCGTAACCGCCCCGGTCCCGCCGCCCGGTCGTCAGCCGCCTCCGCCTCTGCGTCACTCGAGATTTCTGCGCCCGCCGCCCCGGTTCCGGCCGCGGACGCTTCCTCCTCCGAACCGGCCGCAGGCGACGACGACGGCGCCGCAGCCACGAGCACGACCCCGAGCCGCCGACGCCGCAGCCGTGGCCGCGGCCGCGGCGGTCGCGGCGGGCGGGGGGGCGGTGACAGCTCCGGCTCCAGCGGCGGCGGCGCGGCGGCCACCGCCGAGAAGGCCACGACGACGAGCGCCCCGGCTCCGGGCCGGTCGCGGAGTCGCGGCTCGGCGCCCTCCGCCGAGAAGGCCCGCCAGTCGGAAGTCGAGGCGATGCTCGACGAACTCGACGAGGCGGCCATCGAACGCCGCAAGGGGCGGATGCGGAAGGGCCGCCCGACCGGCCGGTACCTGATGTGCGTCTCGGTCAAGCCCGATGTCGGCACCCAGGTGGCCGTCCTCGAAGGGCGGAGCCTGGTCGAGCACTACGTCTCCCGGCCGACCGACACCAACACCCAGATCGACGGGAACATCTACCTCGGCAAGGTCCAGAACGTCCTGCCGGGTATGGAAGCGGCATTCGTCGACATCGGCACCCCGAAGAACGGCGTGCTCTACCGGGACGACGTCGTCTTCGACGAGACCGAGATCGAGGGCCGCCGTCCCAAGATCGAACGGCTGCTCCGTAACGGCCAGTCGGTCGTCGTGCAGGTGACGAAGAACCCGATCGGGACGAAGGGGGCCCGCCTCACTCAGGAGGTGAGCCTGGCCGGCCGGTTCGTGGTCATGATCCCGAACCAGCCTGGCACCTACGGGATCTCCAAGCGCCTGTCCGACGACGAGCGCAAGCGGCTGCGGAGGATCCTCGACGAGATCCGCCCGGCGGAGAACGGCCTCATCGTCCGCACCGCCGCCGACGGCGCCAGCGCCGACGAGTTGGCCCGCGACCTGAGGCGCCTGTCCGCCCAGTGGGACGAGATCTCCAAGACGGCCGCCCGCAACAAGCCGGCCCGGCTGCTCCACCAGGAGCCGGACCTGGCCATCCGGGTCATCCGGGAGGAGTTCAACAAGGAGTACCGGGGCGTCATCATCGACCACCCCGCCCTCTACGAGGAGATCCGCCGCTACGTCGAGGCCATCACCCCCGAGTTGGCCGACCGGGTCGAGCTCTACGAGGACCCGCTG
>JAICGL010000689.1 GCA_025923175.1 Acidimicrobiia bacterium | reverse complement strand
GAGGGCTAACCCGGCGGCAGCCCGTCCACCGTGGCGTCAGGGCCGTAGCTCGTGATGTCGTCGTGCCTGGGCCCGTAGAGCGTGACCGACCCCTCCCCGGCCACCCGCCAGCTGCCGTCGGGGTCCCGGATGAGGGCCGTCTGCTCGTCGACCCCGACGAGGACGGCGCCGTCGGGCCGCAGCTCCATCGAACGTTCCTTGAGGTGGGCGGGGGCCGTGTCGTGGTGGGGGAAGATCGGCATGTTGGCCAGCAGCCCGAGGCCGACGGTGTAGGCCCCGCCCCGGGGGTCGACCATCGGGTCGCACAGCACCATGGCCCCCGCCGACGAGGCGGCCAGCAAGGCGCCGTCGTTCCAGGTGTCGACGAGGGCCTGCCACAGCTTCGAGTCCTTGAGGACGGAGCGCAGGTGCATCGGCGACCCCCCGCCGATGTAGACGAACCGCGACGACCGGACCACGGCGGCGTTGGTCTCGTCTTCCGCCTCGGTCCGGCCGAGAACCATGAGGCCCGAAACGTTGGCGCCGAGGTCTTCGAAGTACCGGCGGGCGGTCTCGACGGCCCGGCGGGGGTTCTCGAAGGCGGCCGCCGTGGGCAGCACGAGCACCTCGTCGGTGCCGGCGGCCTCCAGCAGGGCTGCGTCGAACTTGCGGCAGCCCTCCTGCCATTCGGCCCCACCGACCAGGGCCAGAGTGCCGGTCTCTTCGGAATTCATGAAGTTCGAGCCTACCCGCCGGTGGTCCGCTCCCTCCCAGGGGGATTGGGGACTGGGCCGATCCCCCGGTAGCCTGACCGGCACCTTTTCTTGTCAGCGACCGCCTAGGGGGACCCATGGACATCAAGCGCGTCGGGATCGTCGGCTCCGGGACCATGGGTTCCGGGATCGCGGAGGTGGCCGCGAAGAACGGTTTCGAGGTCGTGCTCCGCAGCCGGTCGCAATCCGGGGCGGACGGGATGGTCCAGAGCCTCGAGAAATCCCTCAGCAAGCAGGTCGACAAGGGGAAGCTCGAAGCCGCCGACCGTGACGCCGCCCTGGCCCGGGTCCGCGGCGTGACGGACCTCAAGGAGCTCGCCGACTGCGACATCGTCATCGAGTCGGTGCTCGAAGACCTGCAGGTCAAGAAGGATCTCTTCGCCGAGCTCGACAGGATCTGCGCCCCCCACGCAATCCTCGCCACCAACACCTCCACGCTCCCGGTGGTGGAGATGGCGGTCGTCACCGAACGGCCCGGCCAGGTGTGCGGCATCCACTTCTTCAACCCGGCGCCGATGATGGGCCTGGTCGAGGTCATCCGGGCGATCACGTCGAGCGACGACACCGTCAAGACGGCGCTCGCCTTCGCCACAGGTTGCGGAAAGAGCCCCGTCGAGGTCCGCGACGTCGCCGGGTTCGTCGTCAACGCCCTCCTGTTCCCGTACCTCAACTCCGCCGTCCGGATGCTCGAGCGGGGCGTGGCCAGCCAGGACGACATCGACGCCGCCATGAAGAACGGCGCCAACATGCCGATGGGCCCGTTCGCTCTCATCGACCTCGTCGGGGTCGACGTGACGGTGGCCATCCTCGACGCCCTCCACGACGAGAACCCGGACCCGTACCTGCAGCCGGCGCCCCATCTGCGGCGGATGCTGGCCGCCGGGCAGCTCGGGCGGAAGAGCGGTCGCGGCTTCTACGACTACAGCAAGCGCTGAGAAAACAGGCGGGCGAATGGCGCTCGCCGTTGTGAGCAAAGAGAATGGATAGCGTGCCGGCCCGCGACAAACCCTGGGTGATCCGAACGTACTCGGGGCACAGTTCGGCCCGGGCCAGCAACGAGCTCTACCGCCGCAACCTCGCCAAGGGCCAGACAGGCCTGTCAGTGGCGTTCGATCTGCCCACGCAGACCGGCTATGACCCCGACCACATCCTGGCCCGCGGCGAGGTGGGCAAGGTCGGCGTGCCCGTCCCCCACCTGGGCGAGATGCGGGCGCTGTTCGACCAGATCCCGATCGAGGACATGAACACCTCGATGACGATCAACGCCACGGCCGCTTGGCTGCTCGGCATGTACGTGGCCCTGGCCCGGGAGCGGGGCGTCGATCCGGCCCGCCTGTCGGGCACGACGCAGAACGACATCGTCAAGGAGTACCTGTCCCGGGGGACGTACATCTTCCCGCCCGGCCCGTCGGCCCGCCTCACGGTCGACACCGTCGCCTACACGGTCCAGCACGTCCCGAAGTGGAACCCGATCAACGTCTGCTCGTACCACCTGCAGGAGGCGGGGGCGACGCCGGTCCAGGAGATCGCCTACGCGCTGGCGACCGCTTGTGCCGTTCTGGATGCCGTTCGTGAATCGGGTCAGGTCGAACCGGACCGCTTCGGGGATGTCGTCGGCCGGTTCTCGTTCTTCGTGAACTCGGGGATCCGCTTCGTCGAAGAGGTCTGCAAGCT
>JAICGL010000688.1 GCA_025923175.1 Acidimicrobiia bacterium | reverse complement strand
CCTGAGCGGGTCGAGACGGTGATGTTCGAGATGGACGACCTCGACTCGGTGGCCGCCTGCTGCGACGCCGTCCGGCGCTTCAGGCTCGACGGCACCATCCGGGGCACGTTCTGGATTGGCAACCACTGGCGGGTCGTGACCGTCCTCCAGCAATTCCCTTGGGAGCAGGGCGACCCGCCGCTCAGCGCCGCGGATGGCGACACCCTGGCCCGGCAGTTAGGGATCGCCAGGTGGACGGGGTTCGTGCCGCTGTACGGCTCAGCGGCCCGGGTGGCGGTGGACCGCCGGGCCGTGCGGGCGGAGCTACGCGGAAAAGCCCGGCGCGTGACGTGCTTCGACGACCGCATCCTCGAACACGCCGATGCCTCCCCCCGCGATCGTTTCGTCAGCAGCCTCTACCAGGCGTACTCCGGCCGCCTGGTGACCGGGCTGCCGAGGGCCTACTGGCGTAAGCACACGCCGATCCCGGATGAGCCGGATCCCGACCGGGACAGGGTCGGGTTCATCTTCTGCACGGCCGCGTTGCCGCTGCGGGGCGCCGACGTCGCCGAGGCCAGCGCAGTCGCCGAGGCCGTCATCGAGCGACATGGCTACGAGCCGGCGATCAACTGCATCGGCACCAGGGACCGGGTGGTCCAGCTGTTGGCTTCGATCGCGTACGACCGAGAGGTCCCTGGTACCGACGAACGAGCGATGACCTGCTACTCAGAGCTGGCCGCCAAGCTGACGGGATTGGGTTTCACGCCTTTCCGGCTGGGGGTCCACTCGATGGCCGAGATGGACAAGGCTGAGTCCAACTACACCAGCGTGCTTCGGGCCATCAAGGCCGCTCTGGATCCGGGCAGCATCCTGGCGCCCGGCCATTACGTCTAGGTGCTCGCGTCCTCAACTTCATCAGCCTCGTCGAGCACGTCGACGACGTCGTCGTCCTCGGGTTCGGCGTCGACGGATGCGTCGAAGGAGATGTGCAGGCACACCATGCGATGGCTCCCTTCACGACAAGAACTTGGACTGAGAGGCGTGACAGTCGGATCGTCCCCGTGCATTCCCAGCACGACAAGTGCAAGTTGTGAACTCTGGCACAGTCTTCGACCGAGGTTCAGGATCTGAACTACTTCAGGTCGTGGCCGGGGTGCCAGACTCTCGCCGTGAGAACCTACGCCCAGTACTGTCCGATCGCACGGGCGGCCGAGCTCCTCGGCGAGCGGTGGTCCGTCATCATCCTTCGCAACATCCTCGTCGGGTGCTACACCTTCAACGAGATCGCCGTGGGTTGTCCGGGCCTGTCCCGCGGCCTGCTGTCGAAGCGGCTGCGGGAGCTGGAGCGGGCGGGAATCATCGAGATCCGTCCCAAGGTCGACGGCCCAGGCTCGACATACGAACCCACTCAGGCCGGTCGGGAGCTGGCCCAGGTAATGATGGCCCTTCAGAACTGGGCCCGGACATGGGCGGAGCTGAAGCCCGAACATGCCCACCCCGGCGTGGTGCTGTGGGTATGGGTGGACTTCTGGCTGGAGCGCGACCGCCTCCCTCAGCGACGGGTCGTCATCCGCTTCGAGTTCCCCACGCTCCCTGCCGCCGCCCGCCGGAGTTGGATGCTGGTCGAACGGGGTGACGCCGAGTACTGCCTGACGCACCCGGGCGGCGAAGACGAGCTCGTGGTCGTGGTCCATGACCCCGTGGTCTTCGCCCGCTGGCACATGGCAGAGATCGAATGGGCTGACGCCCTGCGGTCCGGGGCGATCGAGGTGCAGGGGTCCAAGGCGCTCGCTCGTGCCCTACCGACATGGAACCGCCGAGGCTGGGCCGCCGACGACCCCCGGGGTCAATTCGACCCACCCAAGAACCAGGCCCCGGATCCGCTCTCATCCGAGGCCGGATCTCAGTCTCACCTCGGAACACGGAAGCGCAAAGGGCAGCGGCGAACGCCGGTTGGTACCTCATGAGGTAGACGCAGGCCTGGGGGAGCCGCGTCGGCTCTCGCGACGCGTCCAAGGGCGGCATCTGGGAATCACTTGGGAACTCGACGGAACGGGGTGCCCTCCGCTCGCACCACCGTCCGCAAGTGTGAGACCGGCGGGTGCCGGGTACATCCCGGCCACGCAGCGTGGCCGCCGTCGTGCGGTCCGGCGTGTCATACGGGCTGGGGATCGAAGGAGAGCAGTGGTGCGCGCTCATATCCGGTTTGTCGTAGCGGCAACGCTCGTCGCGCTGATCGCGTTGACGGCTCCTGCGCCGGCGCAGAGTTCGGCCGGCGGGCGGGAGGCTGGCTATTGGCTCGCCGACGCCTCGGGGCGGGTCGAGAGCCGGGGTGCGGCCGAGGCCTACGGCGGCCTGAGCGGCACCCCCACCCATCCCGTCGTGTCCGTGGCCAGCAGGCCGGGGGGCGGCTACTGGCTGGTGGCGGCCGACGGCGGCGTCTTCTCCT
>JAICGL010000687.1 GCA_025923175.1 Acidimicrobiia bacterium | reverse complement strand
GAGCGGCGCCAGACGATCCGGCTCGAGGCCGAGTCGGGCGGTTACTTCTCGGGTTTCGTCCCGGGGGCGGAGCCCGGCGAGCTGTACTTCTTCGGGTTGGAGGACGGGACCCTGAGCCCCGACCCGGCGTCGCGCTTCCAGCCCGTCGGCCCGTTCGGCCCGTCCGAGATCGTTGACCCCTCGAACTTCGAATGGACCGATGAGCACTGGCCGGGGCTGGCCAGTCATGAGCATGTGATCTATGAGATCCATGTCGGCACCTACACCCCGGAGGGCACCTGGAGCGCGGCCGAGGCCCGGCTGGCCGGCCTGGCCGATCTCGGGGTGCGGACGGTCGAACTGATGCCGGTGGCAGACTTCCCCGGTTCGTTCGGCTGGGGGTACGACGGGGTGGACCTCTTCGCCCCGACCCGACTCTACGGCCGCCCCGACGACATGCGGCGCTTCATCGACGCCGCCCACGCGCTCGGCCTGGCCGTGATCCTCGACGTCGTCTACAACCACCTCGGGCCGTCCGGCGCGGTCTTCGACCGGTTCTCTCCGCACTACTTCACCGATCGCCATGACAACGAGTGGGGGCAGGCGCTCAACTTCGACGACGCTCACTCCGGCCCGGTGCGGGAGTTCTTCATCACCAACGCCGTCTACTGGATCTCCGAGTTCCACCTCGACGGTCTCCGGATCGACGCCGCCCAGGCAATCTTCGACTCCTCCCCCAAGCACGTCCTCGCCACAATCGCCACTGCCACCCGGGCCGCCGCCCCGGCCCGGCGGCTCCTGCTGGTGGCCGAGAACGAGCCCCAGGATCCGATCATGCTGCGGCCCCGGAACCGGGGCGGCCATGGCCTCGACGTCGCGGTGAACGACGACTTTCACCACAGCGCCAACGTCGCCGCCACTGGCCGGAACGAGGCCTACCTGAGCGACTACCGCGGTGCGCCCCAGGAGCTCGTTTCCTGCGCGAAGCGGGGCTACCTCTACCAGGGGCAGTGGTACAGCTGGCAGGCACAGCCTCGAGGCTCCTACTCCCTCGACCTCGGGCCCCGGCGCTTCGTCCACTACCTCCAGACCCACGATCAGGTGGCGAACACCTTCCGGGGCCGCCGTCTCCACGAGTTGACGAGCCCCGGCCGCTTGCGGGCCCTGACCGCCCTCCTGCTGCTCAGCCCGCCGGTGCCGCAGCTGTTCCAGGGCCAGGAGTTCGCCGCCTCGAGCCCGTTCCACTATTTCGCCGACCACGATGGCGAGCTGGCCGAGGCCGTGCGGGTTGGCCGCACCGCCCAGGTCGGGCAGTTCTGGAGTCTGGCCCGGGCGATGGCTTTCGAGGGCATGGCGCCGCCCAATGCCCGAGCCACGTTCGAGCGGTGCCGGCTCGATCATTCCGAGGCGACGAAGAACGCCGAGATGCTCCTGCTCCACCGTGATCTCCTCCACCTCCGCCGGGACGACCCGGTCATCGCCGCGCCGACCACCGTGGTCGACGGCGCCGTGCTGGGCCCCGAGGCGTTCGTGCTGCGCTTCTTCGGGTCTTCGGGCGACGACCGGTTGCTGGTGGTCAACCTCGGGACCGACCTGAGGCTGGTTCCCAATCCGGAACCGCTCCTGGCGCCGCCGGCGCGGGGAGGCTGGGCGGAGCGCTGGTCGAGTGAGGACCCCCGCTACGGCGGCAGCGGCACACCGGAGTCGGACGTGCGGGGGCCATGGACCCTGGCGGCCCATTCCGCCCTGTTCCTCGGGTCGCCGTGAGGGAAGCGACGGTGGTCCGCCCGGTGACGCCGCCGGCCGAGGCCGATCCGATCCGCCAGGTCCAGCGAGAGTGGTTGGTCACCAACGGCATCGGCGGTTACGCCTCGGGGACGGTCTCGGGGCTCGTGACCCGCCGCTATCACGGCTGGCTGGTGGCCGCCCTCCCCAACCCGACGGGGCGGGCCGTGATGCTGACCCACCTCGGGGAACAGCTGCGCTTCCCCGATGGTCGCCGGGTCGACCTGACGGCCGAGGAGAGCGAAGCCGGCCCGTTGAAACTCCACGGCGACCGCTACCTCAGCGCCTTCAGCCTCGTCGACGGCCTTCCGCGGTGGTGCTACGACATCGACGGGACGGTGCTCGAGAAGCGCGTCGTGCTTCCCCACCGTCGCAACATGGTCCACGTCACGTACCGGCTCGTGGCCGGCGACGGCGATGTCTGCTTCCAGCTCCGGCCGGCGATGCACTTCCGCCATTACGAGTCGCCCGTCGATGCCGAGCTGGCCCGGTACTCGTTCCTGGCCATCGACGACCGCTACGAGATCGCAGGGGACCCGTCGTTCCCGCCCCTGCGGATGCAACTCCACGCCATCGACTCCGCCTTCACCCACCGCCCCATGGCGAGCGCCCACGTCGTCCACCGCGCCGAGCGGAGCCGGGGCTACGACGCCAGCGGCCGTCT
>JAICGL010000686.1 GCA_025923175.1 Acidimicrobiia bacterium | reverse complement strand
CGAACAGGGGACCGCGCCCGCTGGAACCGCCGTGGCCTGCTGGAGTTCCTCGGCCGGATCGACGATCAGGTCAAGATCCGCGGGTTCCGGATCGAACCCGCCGAGATCGAAGCGGCGCTGGAGTCACACCCGGACATCGCCCAGGCTGTCGTGGTGGTCCGGGAGGACGACGTCCGGCGGCTCGTCGGCTACATCGTCGGCGTTCCCGGAGGTTCCGAGCGGCTCACGCCGCCTATGTCGGGGGGACACCCCCCGTCCCCCGGGGACGCGCCAACGGTTCGGGCCTGGCTGGCGCAGCGCCTACCCGGCTACATGGTTCCGGCGGCGGTGGTCGTCCTCGACGCCTTCCCGCTCACACCCAACAACAAGATCGACCGGGCCGCCCTCCCGGCGCCGATCTTCACCTCAGTCGCCGGCCGCGCCCCCCGCGACCCTTGCGAGACGACCCTGTGCCAACTGGCGGCGGAGATTCTGCACCTCGACGTCGTCAGCATCGACGACAACTTCTTCGATCTCGGCGGCGACAGCATCCTCTCCATCCAGCTGGTGAGCCGGGCCCGGCGGCAGGGCGTCGACATCACGCCCCGGCAGGTTTTCGAAGCGGCCACCTTCGCTGAACTGGCCGAGCTCTCCGGCACTCTCCAGGTTGCGGCTCCGTTCGAGGAAGCCGCCGACCGGGTCGGGCAGATCCCGATGACTCCGATGGTGGCCTGGCTCCGTCACCTCGCCGAAGTGCAGGGCGGACGGATCGAGCCCTACAACCAGTCCGAGATCTTCTCGGTCCCCGCCGGCACCACACTCGCCACCGTCATCGCCGTCGTGCAGGCCTTGCTCGACCGGCACGAGATGCTCCGGGCCCGCCTCGTCCGAACGCCGGAGGCGTGGTTCCTCGACGTGCCCTCCACCGCAGCGGCGCCCGACAGGGTGGTCCATCACGTCGCGGTCACCGGTGACGACGACGATCTGGTCGCGGTCCTCGAGGCCGAAGGAGCGGCTGCCGCCGAACGGCTCGATCCCGACGCCGGCGTCATGCTCCAGGCCGTCTGGCTCGATCGGGGGGCCGACCGGTCCGGCCGGCTCCTGCTCGTCATCCACCACCTGGCCATCGACATCGTCTCCTGGACGGTTATCGCCGACGATCTCGCCGGCCTTCCGCCCACGGCGTCCACCTCCTTCCGCGGCTACGCACACCGGCTGGTCGAGCGCATGTCGCGACCGGAGGTGCAGGCCGAGATCGGTTACTGGCAAGGGATCCTGGCCCAATCCGGCACCGTCATCGGGCACCGGATGCTCGACCCGGCCGTCGACGTGGGAGCAACCACCGAGACCGTGGCAGTGACCGTCGACCCCGATGTGGCCGGGCCCTTGCTCAGCGATGTCCCGCGCGCCTTCCACGCCGGGGTCACCGACGTACTACTCACCGGCCTCGCCCTCGCCATCGCCCGCTGGCAGGGGGGTTCCGGGTGCGTGGTCTCGGTGGAACGTCACGGCCGGGATCTCGAGGGCGTCGACCTCGCCGGCACCGTCGGCTGGCACACCGCGCTGCATCCCGCTCTCCTCGACCTCGCAAATGTCGACGTCGATGCCGCGTTCGGGGGCGGGCCGGAGGCCGGCGCAGCCCTCAATGCGGTCAAGGAGGAGTTGCGCTCCGTCCCGGCCGCCGGGCTGCACTACGGACTGCTCCGGTGGCTCGACCCCGCCGGTGCGGCCCGCCTGGCACCGGCGCCCCACCAGACCGGCCCGCAGATCTCCTTCAATTACGCCGGTCGCAGCGCCGGGGGCGACGGCGATGAACCCGGCGCCTGGGAGCCGGCCGGTGACGATGCCAACATCACCGCTGGCACCGACGCCATGCCAGTGGCCCATGTCCTGGACATCAATGCCGAAGCCGTCGACGGCCCCGACGGCCCGGAACTCGAGATCAGCGCGACGTTCCCCGCCGACGTCCTCGACCGGGCCGACGTGGAGACTCTGGCTGCGCTCTACGTCGAAGCGCTTTGGGCGCTAGCCGTCCACGGCACCGCGCCTGGCGCCGGAGGAGCGAGCCCGTCGGACTTCCCGCTGGTCGCTCTCGCCCAGACCGACCTCGACGAACTCGAGGAGCGGATCGGCCCAATGGCCGATGTCGTGCCGGTGACCCCGCTGCAAGAGGGGTTCTTCTTCCATGCACAGCTGGAGGAGGACGCCGACCCCTACCTGCCGCAGACGATCTTCGACCTCGGCGACGCAGATCGGCCGGTCGAAGCCGCCCGAGTGCGCCGCTCGGTGGAAGCGCTGCTCGATCGCCATCCCAACTTGCGGGCCGGGTTCGCCCAGCTGGGTTCGGGGGCGGTGGTCTCGGTCGTGCCCGGCGAGGCGACCGTGCCCTGGCGCCAGGTCGACCTGACCGCGATGACGGAAGCAGAACAGGCGCAAGCCGTGTCCCGACTCGCCGAGG
>JAICGL010000685.1 GCA_025923175.1 Acidimicrobiia bacterium | reverse complement strand
GAACCGGTGCGCTGCTCTACGGCGGGAGCCGAATGCTGGCCGCCGGCGACCGGCCCTGAGGTGGTACTGAGGCGCTACAGGGCCGATTCGCCGTTTGCTCTACGCTTCGGCGATGGCTCGGCGCAGCGCTGGTGGGCTCATCGTCCTGGCGGTCGTGGCGACGCTGCTGACGGTTCCTTCACCGCCGGTCGGCGCTGCCAAGCCGGTCGGCGAGACACGGATCTTCACGCGGGTCCCGGCACCCGGCCACCCCGAAGGGATCCTCGTTCGCGACGGCGTCGTCTACGTCGGCACCCACACCTCGATGATGGGGAACGCCGGCGGGGAGGCGTCTCGCATCTTCCGGTACGACCTCGAGAGCGGGAGGGAGATCGACCACCTGGTGATTCAGGGTCAGACCCTCAGTGAGGTCCACGGCCTGGTCGGCATGGCCTGGGGGCCCGACGGTCGCCTCTACGTCGCCGATCGCAGCCCGCCCCGCGTGCTGGCCATCGACGTCTCGGTGTCGCCCCCGACGCAGGCGACGTATGCGCTGCTACCTGACCTTCCGCGCTGCTCGTCCGCTCCCCCGCCCTGCGCTCCGTCGAACCACCCCGGCGAGTCTCTGGTCGACGGGTTGATCTTCGACGCAACCGGTGCCCTCTACGTCTCCGACGTGCAGAGGGCGACGATCTTCCGTGTTCGACCCGGGGGTGGGCCGCCCGGCGAGATCTGGTTCCAGGACCCTCGACTCGACGGCCCCTTCGGCGTGAACGGGCTCGCCATCGAGCCGAGCGGCCAACGGCTCTACATGGCCGTCACGATCTCCAATCCGCCCGACTCAGCCGTGCAGGGCAGCATCTACACGCTCCCGCTGACCGATCGGCCCGGCCCAGGCGACCTGACGCTGATCCACCGCTACCCCGAGCCGATGGCTGCGCCGGACGGGATCCTCTTCGGCCGATCCGGCCGCCTCTACGTGACGCTGGCCGGCGCGAACCAGATCGCGATCCACGACCCCAGCGGGACCGAGCTGTCCCGTTTCCCGACCGCATCCGAGAACGCCCGCCAGGAAGTTCCCTGGGACACCCCGGCCTCCATGGCGCTCGACGGCCGCGGCTCGCTACTGGTCACCAACCAGAGCTACATCAACGCCGTTCCCCAGCACTGGGTCGTCTTCACCAGCTGGGTCGACGACCTCCCGCTCTAACCGTGGTGGCAGCACAGGCTGACCCGCACGGCGCGGCCGGCCTCACCGGCGCAGCCGTCGTATAGAGGCATTCGCCCACCACCCTCAGTCGTCGGTCAAGAGGCAGCGGTAGCCCCCGGGCAGGACCAGACCGAGCGTCCCCACCGCGAACACACCCGCTCCCAACCAGCGGCGCCAACGGAGTTGCTCAACGCAGCGCCCGGCATTCTCTCCCTGGACGAAGCGCTTCGGCGCCAAGGCCGTCCCGCAGTTGTACGGGCCCACAGCCGCCGGGTCGTTCAGAATCATCACCCCGAAAAACGTGACGGCAAGCCCGATCAGAAACACCAAGCGCTTGACGGACGCCGGAACTCTCACGGCGAGGGATCGTATCCTCCGGCCGTCGGGTTCTCGACGGAGGCTACGACGCGTTGAGGAGACCGGCTGCCAACTCGATGTGGCGGGGCATGCCCATGCGCCGGTAGAGCTCGGCCGCCTCGGTCGCCATCTGGGCGGCCTCGGCCCGGTCGCCGGGCCCGTCCCGTTCGAGGAGCATCGCCGCGAAGAAGCGGCGGGTGTGAGCTGCCTCGGGAAAATGGGGGAGCTCGGCGGCTTGGCGCAGGGCGGTCCGATAGTGCTCCTCGGCGTCGTCCCAGCAGCGGCCGGCGGCAGCGGCGATCCCGGCGGCGCGCTCGGGGAGGCGCATGTCGATGTAGCTGGAGCAGATCACGCGCGTCCGCTCGATGCACTCGACCACCAGCTCATAGAAGCCGGCGGCCCGGTCGTGCTCGCCCAGTACGTACAGGCCTTCCACGGCCGACAGCAGCATGATCCACCGTCCCCAGGCGTTGGGCTGGCCGGCCTTCGGGAGGTGGTTGTCATCCGTCGTGTCGAGCAAGGCCAGGGCCGCCTCGCGATCACTGACGTAGGCCAGGTACTCGAAGAGTTGCGCCTGGGGCCACCCCGTCGTGAAGTGACTGACGGGGTCGCGGGCGACTGCCTCCTCGAAGGGGGCCCGGGCGGCGTCCCAGTCGCCCGCGAGGAAGCAAGCCAAGCCGATCCAGGCGAGGTCGTGGACCATCCAGGGCAGGCCGGCGCCCGCGACGAACTCGAGGTCGGCACGAGCGAACGCCTCCAGGGCGGCGAGATCGGGAGCGGTGCAGAAGTCGGCCATGGCCCGGACCCTGCGGGCCTGCATCAGCGCCCCATGATTCCCGAGCCGTTCGGCGAGCGGCTCGAGTTCGGCCTGGACGCTCTTGGCTTCGGCAAAG
>JAICGL010000684.1 GCA_025923175.1 Acidimicrobiia bacterium | reverse complement strand
GCTTCATCTGATCGTGTTCGGGTCGCTCTTGGTTGCGGTGGTCGTCCTCATGCCCGAAGGGATGATGAGCAAGCTCTCGCAGGCGTGGCGGGAACGGCGCCTCGGGCTCCTCGACACCGTCCGGCGGTACCGGGTGTGAGCGCGCTGCTCGAGGCTGACGGCCTGTCCCGGCACTTCGGCGGCCTGAAGGCGGTCGACGGCGTGTCGCTCACGCTGGACCCGGGGACGGTGCTCGGCCTCATCGGGCCCAACGGCGCAGGCAAGACCACGCTCCTCAACCTGATGTCGGGCTGCGAGCGACCGTCGGCCGGTCGGCTGCTCGTCGACGGGCGCGACCTCACCGGCGCCCGGCCGTGGGCCTTCGCCGGAGCAGGGGTGGCCCGCACCTTTCAGATCGGCAAGCCGTTCCGGCGCCTGACGGTGGCGGACAACGTGACGACCGGCGCCCTCTACGGAGCCGAGCCGGAACGGCGCCGCTCCGCCGCCCGAGCCCGGTGCGACGCCGTCCTGGACCGGGTCGGCCTCGCCGACCGGGCCGACGCCCGGGTCGCCGAACTGCCGGTGGCGGCCGTGCGTCGCCTGGAGCTGGCCCGGGCGCTGGCCCAGCGGCCCCGCTTCCTGTTCCTCGACGAGTTGCTCGCCGGGCTGAGGGCGGCAGACATCGCCGGCATCATCGACCTGATCCGGTCGGTGCGCGACGAGGGCGTGGCGGTCGTGTTCGTCGAGCACGTGGTCCGGGCGGTCTTCGCCGTGTCCGACAGCGTTGTGGTGCTCGACCAGGGCAGGATCCTGGCCCGTGGCACACCCGACGAGATCGCCCACGACGAGCGGGTGATCGGCGCCTACCTCGGCCGCCGACACGCCGAGCGCCACCAGGCCCGAGGTGGAGGGGAACCGTGCTGACCGCGGCGGGCGTGTCGGGCGGCTACGGGCGGGTCACGGTGCTGCACGACGTGACGCTGTCGGTCGGGCCGGGCGAGGTGGTCGCGCTCCTCGGTGCCAACGGCGCGGGGAAGTCGACCTTGCTGCGCGTCATCGCCGGAGAGCTGAGGCCGTCGGCCGGGTCGGTCGACTTCGCCGGCACGGAGCTGATCGGCCTCCGCCCCGAACAGGTGGTGGGGGCGGGCGTCTCCCTGGTGCCGGAGGGCCGGCGGATGTTCGCCGGGCTGACCGTGCGGGAGAACCTGCTGCTCGGCGGCTACTGTCGCCGCCGGAGCCGTGGCTCCGGCGGGGACAGGGGTGTGTTAACCCACAGCCGGCGGAAAGCCGATCTCGGGCCTGACATCGACCGGGTCTTCGGGCTGTTTCCCCGGCTGGCCCAGCGGGCGGACCAGGCGGCCGGGCGCCTCTCCGGCGGCGAGCAGCAGATGGCGGCCATCGGTCGGGCGCTCATGGCCCGGCCCCGCCTCCTGATGATCGACGAGCTGTCGCAGGGGCTGGCACCCACCGTCGTCGACGACCTCATCGACCTCCTGCCGGCCCTCGCCCGGGAAGGGACGGCCGTCCTGCTCGTGGAACAGGACGTCGAGTCGGCGCTAGCCGTCGCGTCGCGGGGTTACGTGCTCGAGCTTGGATCGATCGTCCGGGAAGGCCCGGCGGCTGCGCTGCTCGAGGATCCGTCCCTGACCGACGCCTACCTGGGCAGAGGCTAAGCAGTCTCCCAGTATTCGCTGTCGCGGTGGCGCCACCACAGGAAGCCGCCGCCGCTCAACAGGATCGCCAACGTGACGACGATCCCGGCGACGAGAGGCATCCGGTCCGAGCTGCTCCCCGAGTCGTGCCCCAGCCCAGCGTCCTGAGCGGACGCGATCTCGCCGTGTTGCAGCATGACGTCGGGCGGACCAGCTCCCATCGCCACCTCGGCCGGGAACAACTCGGCCAGCGTCATTTCCCTCGGAAGACCGAGGACGCCGGTTTCGGAGGACGGGCTCGCCGGGTCGATTGTGGCTTCGTCGCCGTTCCCGGTACGAGGGGAGCGGTCCCCCGGGGCGGCTGTGTTCGTCGGAGCGGCGGGTGACGCGGCGCTCGGAGCGGCACTCTCCGCAGGGGCCTGGCTGGGTCGAGGCGTCACCAGCAGCCCACCGGACGAACCGGGGTCCGACGGCGCCGGGGGGTTCGGCCGGATGACATACGACGGCGGTGTCATGACCGGCCCGGTCGGCTCGGGCGGCGCGCCGGCGCTGTCGGGCGGGGCCGTGGTCGAGGGTGTCGAGTTCTTCCCCGACTTCTTCTGCTTGTTCGGGGCGGTCGTCGTCGTGGACTCGGCGGTTGTCGTCGTCGTCGGCGGCGCCGTCGTCGTGGTCGGGCGGATGGTGGTGGTCGTCGTTGCCGGTGGCTGGGTCGTGGTCGGCGGCGGCGCCGTCGTGGTGGTGGGCGGAGGCGGCGGCGGAGGAGGCGGCGGCGGCGGCGGCGCGGTCGTCGTCGTCGGAGGCTCCGTCGGCG
>JAICGL010000683.1 GCA_025923175.1 Acidimicrobiia bacterium | reverse complement strand
GAGATGAAGGCCGAAGGGCGGACGGTGCTGTTGTCGAGCCATATCCTCGCCGAGGTCGAGGCGCTCTGCGACCGCGTCAGCATCATCCGGGCCGGACGCACGGTGCAGGCAGGCACCCTCGCCGAGCTGCAGCACCTCACCCGCACGTCGATCACGGCCACGACATCGCGGCCCGCCGCCGGCCTCGAGGCCATGGCCGGAGTGCACAGCCTCGTCGCCGACGAGGGCCGCATCCGCTTCGACGTCGACACCGACCAGCTCGACGCCGTCCTGGGACGCCTGGTCGGTTTCGGGATCCTGACCCTGACCAGCCAGCCGCCGACCCTCGAGGAACTGTTCCTGCGCCATTACGGCGACCGAACGTGACCGGGCTCGCCGGAACCGGCGTGCTGGTGCGGGGCATCCTGCGCCGCGACCGGATGCGAATGCTCGTCTGGGTGGGCGGCATCGTCGCCATGACCGCGTCGAGCGCCGCAGGCGTGAAGGGCATCTTCCCAACGGCAGCCGACCTGCAGCGTGCGGCGGCGCTCGTCGAAGGCAACGCCGTCGCAATCGCCTTCAACGGCCCGTTCCAGGGGCTCGAGACGATCGGCGGGCGCATCGCGTTCGAGACCGGCGCGTTCACGCTGGTACTCGTCGGGTTGATGAGCTTGTTCACGGTCAGCCGGAACACCCGGGCGGAGGAGGAGAGCGGCCGGCTCGAGCTGATCCGGGCCACGGCGGTGGGGCGTCACGCGCCGGCCGCGGCGGCACTCGCCGTCGTCGCCGGCATGAACGTCGTTACCGGTCTCGGTGTCACCGTGGCATTGCTCGGCCTCGATCTCCCGGCGGCGGGATGCGTCGCCTACGGCGTGTCGGCGATCGCGGTCGGGTTCGTCTTCGCCTCCGTCACCGCGGTCGCGGCGCAGGTCACCGAGAACACGCGGGTGGTGTCCGGGCTCGCCGGGATCGCGGTCGGCGGGTCGTACTCGCTACGGGCGGTGGGCGACATCGGGGACGGGACCCTCTCCTGGCTGTCGCCCATCGGCTGGGGCCAGAAACTGCGGCCCTTCGCCAGCGAGCAGTGGTGGCCGCTCGTCGTCCCGGTCGCCGTCGTTGCCGGCGGCCTGTGGCTGGCGGGCACGCTCGCCTCGCACCGCGACCTCGGCGGCGGGCTGGTGCCCCCCCGGGCCGGGCCGGCCACCGCCCCTCCGAGCCTCGGCCGCCCGCTGGGTCTTGCCGTCCGGCTCCAGCGCGGGGCGGCCATCGCCTGGGGTTCGGGAGTGCTCGCCCTCGGGCTCGTCTACGGGTCGGTGGCCGACCAGGCGGACAAGCTCCTCGAGGACCTCGACGAGTCGGTCCGCGACATGCTCGCTCAAAGCGGCGGCGACTTCGTCGATTCGTTCCTCGGCACGACGCTGCTCATCCTCGCCCTCATCGGCAGCGGCTTCGCGGTGCAGGCCGCGCTCCGGCTGCGCAGCGAGGAGAGTGGGCTCCGGGCCGAGCCGGTCCTGGCCACCCCTACCTCCCGTCGCCGGTGGGCGGCGAGCCATATCGCCGCAGCGGTCGGCGGCGGCGCAGCGGTCCTGGCCGCCGGCGGGTTCGGCCTCGGCCTGGCCTACGGGCTGGCCGCCGGTGACATCGGAGAACTTTTCCCCCTGCTGGCCAGCGCGCTCTCGTACCTGCCGGCCACCGGTGTCCTCATCGGACTGGCGGTCGCGCTGTTCGGCCTGGCACCCCGGGCAGGCCGGGCGGTGTGGGGCGTGCTGGCGGTGTGCTTCGTCATCGGGTTCTTCGGTGAGCTTCTCGACCTGCCGAACTGGCTCACCAACCTCTCACCGTTCGAGCACACGCCGCTCGTCCCGGCCGAGGACCCCGACGTGCTCCCGCTCCTCGTCCAGAGCGCCGTCGCCGTCATGCTGGCTGCCACCGGGATGGCGGCGTTCCACGCCCGCGACATCGGCTGAGGCTCGCAGCACCCACCCCGTCAACGGCCCTGCCAGGGGCGCGGCTGCTGTTCCGGGGAGGAAGGCCCTCACGCCGGGCGTCCGGGAGGGGCCGTCACCCACGCCTGGATGGCCAGTGTGGCGGTGCCGGCCAGCACCAGACCGGTGACGTTGACGGCCAGCTGGAGCGCCGCGCCGCCGACTTCGCTCCATTCCCCGTAGGCGGCCGCCGCCCCGATGTTCCCGACAGCGGGGATGGTGGTCACGGAGACGAGCACACCGATCAGCGCGCCACTGCGGGCCTCGGTGAGCGACAGCATGCCGACGATGCCGGCCAGGACGGCGACGACGGCGGCCATCCCGTCGGGGTGCGAGATGAAGGCCGTCAGCTGCCGGGCTCCGAGGTCATAGCCGTCGGGAGCGATGCCGGTCAGCCGGAACGTCCCGGTGGCGACGTACGCCGCCGCCACCGCCACGGCGAAGCCGGCCCCGAGGGTGAGGGCGGCGGGCCGGAGGGTCT
>JAICGL010000682.1 GCA_025923175.1 Acidimicrobiia bacterium | reverse complement strand
GGTCATGAGCTGGCCCCGGTCCGTCCTGGAGCCGGTGTCCTTCGGCGGCCACGACGTCCCCGTCGGCTGGACCGTCATCGCTGTGATCGGCTCCGCCAACCGCGACGAGACCGTGTTCGACCGCCCCGACGCATTCGACATCACCCGCCCGTCACCCCGCCACCTGACCTTCGGCGGCGCTGTCCACTACTGCCTGGGCGCACCCCTGGCCCGGATCGAGGCGGAGCTCGCCGTCCGCACGATCGTGACCCGCTTCCCCGACCTCCGCCTCGCCACCGACAACATCGAGTGGCTCGACAACTTCAACGTCCGCGGCCACAAGGAGCTCCCCGTCATCGTCTGACCTGGCGCGATGTTCCGCCGGCAGTTCCGAGGCGCCGCTCACCCACTCGTTCTGTGAGCGGAAAACCGCGTGAGGCGCGGTTTTCCGCTCACAGAATGCTGGAGCCGACCCGCTCTGTACCGCCAAATCGTTCTCGGGACGGATCGTGTCGGTCTAGCGGGACGATCCGTCCCAGGAACGCCCGGACCGAAGTGCGCATACCGCCGGGACTTCGCTGGCGCCGTGGTTGTGTCTAGGCCGCGGCTTCGGCATGCATCTCCCACACGAGGATCTCGGACGGCTCCACGGCGGTGACCTTTTGGCCGCCGGTGGCGGTGAAGCGGACGGCGTCGCCCGCGGTCAGGGTGCCGGCGCCTTCGAGGTCGACGAGACCGCGGGGGACGAACAGGTGCAGGAACGGCGCCTCGGGCAGCTCGATGCTCTGGTCGACGCCGAGCCGAGCGGCGTAGAGGGCGGCGTAACGGTTCTTGATCCTGATGGCCGACGCGCCTTCGTGCTTGTCCATCCCGGAGGCGATGGGCACGAGCCCGCCCCGCAGCAGCTCGTCTTCGATCTCCAGCTGCTCGTAGCCGGGCGTGATCCCGCCCTCGTCGGGCACGACCCACATCTGCACGAAGTGGACCGGGTCGTCGTGGCGATCGCCGCCGGCGAGACGCCAGGAGTCGTTCTTCTCCGAGTGGAGGATGCCGGTGCCGGCGCTCATCCGCTGGGCCAGGCCGGGATAGATCACGCCGGAGTGGCCGGTGGAATCCTGGTGGACCAGCGAGCCCTGCAGCACCCAGGTCACGATCTCCATGTCGCGGTGGGGATGGGTCTCGAAACCGGAGCCCGGCAGCACGATGTCGTCGTTGTTGACGAGCAGCAGGCCGTGGTGGGTGTTGCCTGGGTCCCAGTGACGGCTGAAGCTGAACGAGTGCTTGGAGTCGAGCCAGGCGATGTTCGTCTTGAACCGGTCGTCGGCCCGGCGGATGTCGATCTGGGGTTGCAGTGCAGTGCTCATCTGTCCTCCTGGGGGACACCCCCGGCCCCGGGCCCTTTGCAACTAGTTCTCCAGGGGTTTCATTCCGGGCCGGTCCCACAGCGGTGGGGGTGCGGCGATGCGGCCCAGCTCCGACTCGACCGGCCCGAACCGGTCGGAGGCCGCTTCCCAGTCCTGGCGGGCCTGGACCATCTCCTCCCTGGTTCGGGCCACGAAGTTCCACCACATGACGATCGGCTCCGGGAAGGGAACACCGCCGAGGAGAAGCAGCCTCCCGGCGTTGTCGGTGGTGGGCTCCAGCCCGATCTGGTCCCGGCCGGGGCCGAGGTAGCCGAACGCGCCCGGAGGCACCACCACCCCGTCCACCGAGACGGGCCCGTCGACGACCAGGAGGCCGTGTTCGAAGGTCGGATCCAGGGAGAGTTCGGCCCGGCCGGCGACGACGACGTCGGCGCCGACCATCGGCGAATCCGTGCGGGCGGGGGAGCGGATCCCGCCAACCTCGCCCACGAGCACCGTGGCCACCACCGGCCCGATCACGGCCTCGGGCAGCGACGGGTGGTGCTCGAAGGCTGCCGGCCCTGACCGGGTGGTCTCGGGCTGCGCCACCCACAGCTGCAGGCCGTGGAGGGCGCCGGCCGAGCCCTTCGGGGTCTCCTCGGCGTGGGCCACGCCTTGGCCGGCCGTCATCAGGTTGAGCTGGCCGGGCTTGATGAGCTGCTCGCTGCCGAGGCTGTCGTGGTGGATCACCTCACCCTCGAGGACCCAGGTGACGGTGTGGAGGCCGATGTGCGGGTGCGGGCCGACAAGCATCGACGCACGAGCGACATCCGCCGGCCCGAAGTGGTCGACGAAGCACCAGGGGCCGATGGTGCGGCGATCCCGGCGGGGCAGCGACCGGACGACGGGCAGGCCGCCGACCTCGGTGCGGCGCCCCTCGCCGACCTCCACCGGGCCGCTCATGCGGTGCCTACCCCACCTCGTGGCCGTACATGGTGAGCAGCTCGTCGGAGATCAGCTCCACCCGGGCGCCGTCCGGGTCGTGGAAGTAGATGGACGTGCCGCTCTCTTGTAGATATTCGACGCCGGCCTCGTCCAGCCGCTGCCTGGCCAGCTCCCACTGCTGCTGATCG
>JAICGL010000681.1 GCA_025923175.1 Acidimicrobiia bacterium | reverse complement strand
TGTCGCCCCCCGGGGTCAGCTCGACGTAGGCCGACAACCCGGGGCCGCCGAGGAACGTGGCCGGGCGGATGGCGGCACGCGGCTTCGAACCGAGGGCGTCGAGGGTTCCGTTGTCGAGCTTCATCTCGATGGCCGCGCCGCCGCCGTCGAGTTCGCGCACGGCTGTGATCTGGCCGACCTTCACCCCGGCCACCTCGACCTTGGAGACGACCGGGGCCAGCTTGTAGCGGGAGGAGAACTCGGCGGTGATGGTGTCACCCCTGCGAATCGACAGGAGGATGTCCTGCTTGTTCATGAGGACGGCGCCCACCAGGAAGACGACCACCAGCCACATCACGCCAAGCTGGAGCTTGGTCCGCCCGCCGATCCAGGAGAGCGCGCGCCTCATGGGCCCACCAGCGTGTAGCGGGACCCGTCGGTGGCCGCTTCCCCGGGATCGGGATAGGGGTTGCGGTTCCCGGCCTGGTTGATGGCGGCGAAGATGCTGGCCACCCGCAGGTACTTGCCGTTGACGTCCCCTTCGGCGAAGGCGTCACGCAGCCCGTCGAGCAGCAGGTCGAGGTCGGGGGCGTAGGGCGCGAGGATGGCCAGCTGCTTGGCGGCCTCCTCGAAGGTCTTGCCGAGCGCGGGGGCCAGCGGGCGGGCGTCGTTGAAGGTTCCGGTGAGGGCGAACAGCGCCGGGCCGGAAAGCTCGCTGACCGGCGGCACCTTCCCGAGGACGGGGACGCTCTCCCGCAGGGCGGCCCGGAAGTCGGGTGTGACCGCTCCCAGCGCGGCGGCCGACGGGCCGAAGTCGCCCACTGCCGGGCCGAGGGCGGCCGCCGCTTTCTCCAGGTCTGCCAGCGCCGGTGTCAGGGCGTCGAGGGTGGCGGGCAGCTTCTTGACGGTGTCGGCCAGGGGCCGGCCCCCGTCGGCCGCCACCGCCAGCAGCGTGTCGCCCATCTGGTGGATGAGCCGTTCGAGTTCGGCTTCCCGGCCGTTGAACCGGCCCGAGAGCCGCTCGGCGGTTGCCAGGAAGGCAACGAGACGGGTTTCCTCGGCGGTGAGGGTGCGGCCGGTGAGGTTGAGGTCGGCCAACAAGTCGGGCGAGGCGGCGATGAGGTCGTTGAGGTCTTGGCCGTGACCGCCTGCCCCTCCCCCCACAGCGAGCAGGGCGGTGTGCAGCGCCTTGCGCGTCTCGTCGTCGAAGGTGTCGACGACGTCGACGATGTCGACGACGGAGGTGGTGCGGTCGGCGCCGAGGACGGCATCGCCGAGTGCTCCGGCGGCGGGGGTGCCCGGGTCGATCTGGACGTACTTCTGGCCGAGGAGAGAACGGGACCGGATCCGGGCGGTGGCGTCCTTGTAGATGTCGAACCCGCCGGGCAGCTGCAGTTCGAGTCGAGGCCCGTTCTCGAACGACACGTGGTGCACCTGGCCGACCCGCTGGCCCCGCACCCGGACCTCGGTGCCGTCGCGCAAGCTGGGCGGCACCTGTTCGAAAGCCAGCGTGGCGTAGGTGTAGTTCCGGCCCGGCAAACCCTTGTGGGACACGAAGGCGAACGCGAGCGACGTCAGCGACGCTGCGATCACCACCAGGCCGAGCAGCTTCGGGTTGATGGGGAGCCCACGCCGGAACATCAGCCCGTCCCCAGGAGGTAGCGCAGCAAGGAGTGTTCCTGCAGCTGGGTCAGGCCGGTGGCCGAACCGAGATCGATGCTCGGCAGTAGCGGCGCGACCAGCGTCTGGTCGATCAGTGCGGGAACGGAAGGCACGGCCAGCGGACCGCTGAGGGGCCCACCGGTGGGAACCGGTGCGGAGGCGGTCGGTGCTGCGTTCGTCCCCGGCGGGTGCGCCGGGCCCAATCCCTTGCTGTTCCCCAACGAGAAGATCCGCAGGTAGTGGCTGATGCCGTCGTGGCCGGCGGTGGCCAGCGCGGCGTTGCGGACGAAGTCGAGCAGGTTCGAGAGATCCTCGGGGAGCGCCTCGACGATCGTGCGCGTCCCCCGGGCGGCGGCCTGCACGTCGGGCGCGGCGCCCCGGAGCTCGGCCGTCACCGGGGAGGCGGCGGTGATGAGTTCCCGGAGCCGACCCAGGACGGGCTCGGTGCTGACCAGGGCCGGCCCGGCCGCGTCGGCGAAGCTCTGCAGTTCGGCGGCGATCTGGCGCAGGTCACCGGAGAGGGGTCGCAGCGAGGAGAGGACCGGTGTGGCCTGGCCGGCCAGGGCGGTCAGCTCGCCCAGCGCCGATCGGGCGGTGGCCAGGGCCGTGGGCAGCCGGCGAAGGGCGGCGTCGAGCTCCGGCTTCCCCGCCGCGGTGGCGGCGAGGAGCTGGTCGGTGGCAGCCACCACCTGGTCGAGGCGCTCGCCCCGGCCGGCGGCCAGCGCCTGCGCCACCGGCTCGGCCCGGTCGATGAGGGCAGTGAGGAGCTGGTTGTGGGCACCGAGGATCTCGAGAAGTTCCCTGGTCTCGGTGAGG
>JAICGL010000680.1 GCA_025923175.1 Acidimicrobiia bacterium | reverse complement strand
GTGGTGGTCGTCGTCGGCTTCGCAGTCGTGCTGGTGGTGGGTGGCGGCCGCGTGGTGGTCGGGCTTGGAGCAGGCCCAGGCGTCACCGGAGCCGGTGTCGTCGTGACGGTCGTCGGGGCGGCCGGAACCGGTGGGACCGATTCGGTGACTGGGGCGGGCCCAGGCGCCGGGGACGGCCCCGGGAGCACCGGCGCGGCGGGGGCTGGCCTGTCCGGCGGAATCGGGACCGGGTCTTGGCGGAGTTCCTTGACGAAGGGGATCGGCGGCAAGCTCTTCACCAGAGGCGCTGACTGGGCAAGGGGGTGACCGTTCGGCGCCTGCCCCGGTTCGGGCGCCGCCGACCGGTTGATGAGCCTGAGCAACGCCAGGCCCGACACGTTCTCCACCTCCAGGCGACGGAGCGACACTCGCTCCTGGCTCGTATCGACGAGTGGGATGGTCGCCTGGTCGTCCTGGTGGAAGGCGAGGACGAACCGGCGGGCGACCTCATCGCGGAGGACGTCGCGGATCCCGGGGTCGTTCGTGCGGTCGGCACCGTAGGCGCCGAAGGGGTAGGCCAGGGCGACGGGTCGCCGGCCGACGTGGGCGAAGATGGCCGCGCTGTTCTCCTCCAAGTCGTCCGCCACGCGCCGGCGGTAGTCCTCGAGCGACTCGCCCGGTGCCAGGCTCGTCAGCGCCGGAAGGTCCACGCGACCGGGAACGTCCTGCTCGCGGTGGGCGGCATGGGTGTGGGCCTGGATGTCCCAGCGTTCCGAGCGGGCCGCGGCCCGGAGCCGGTCCCACCCGGCGTAGTAGATGCCCGGATCGGCGGCGGCGCTGCTGATGACGAACATCGTCGCCTTCATCCCCGCCTCCTTCAGCAGGGGGTCGGCCCACATCATGGCGTCGGCCCGCCCGTCGTCGAAGGTGATCATGACGGCGTTGTCCGGCAGGTGCCTGCCGGCGCCGAAGGCGCGGGCCACGTCGGCGGCGGTCACGGTGTGCATACCCGCTGCCCGCAGGGTCGCCAGATGCTCGCCGAACCGGGCCGGGGAGATGGCGAAGCGTTCGTCGCCGCCGCCGTCGCCGTCGGCTCCGGATCCGATGCCGTGGTAGGCGAGGACCATGACTCTGTCCGCGTACCGGGGGGCCGCCTGGGCCGCGGCCCGTTGCTGTGATTCCGTGAGCTTCGGCCGGTGGGGCGGCGACAGCGCCACGCGGACCCGGTCGCGAACGAGGCGGCCCTGGGGGGTGAACGTGCCGTAAGCGAGAAAGGGCGCCACCGACAGCGGCAGCGCCAGCAGCCCGATCGCCAGCTGGCCCAGCTGGGCGCGCTCCCGGGGACGACGCATCAAGCGCACGCCGACACCTCGGTGGCCGGGGGAAGCGCCGTCAGGAGCGCCTGGTCGATGGGATTGTGGTCGACGGTCGAGGCCCTCGTGCCCCAGCGGGTGTCGCGCATGGTGAGCATGCCCCAGTACGTCTGGAAGACCAGAACGGACATGTACAGGCCCACAAAGGTCAGACCGTGGTGCCAGAGGCCGTCGTGGCGCTTGAAGGCGTAGTACAGGGAGTACAGCAGCGCCATGGCGTAAGTGCCGATGAGGTAGAACCACAGCCCCGAGATGCTGCCGCCGAGCACCCTTCCGAACACGGCGTGCAGGACCACGAACGGCGCCATGAAGGGGAAGACGATCGAGGCGTAGGTGAACAGCGCAGCCAGCGGGTTCTTCCGCCAGAACATCCGCACGACGGAGAGCGATTCCCGCAGCCACGACTTCTTCCACCGCAGCTGCTGTCGGAAGAACGTCCGCAGACTGGCGGGCGCCACCGTGTCGGCCCTGGCTGTCGACTGATAGACAACCCGGTGCGTGGACAGGACGCGGTTGGTGAGCGCCCGGTCGTCTCCGAAGGTGGCCGGACGGCCGAGGAAGGTCTGGAACTCCCAGTCCTCGAGGAGGGGGAGCACCACCGATGTCCGGTAGGCGGCGCAGCAGCCCGAGGCACAGGTGACGGTGCCGGACAGCAGCGACTCCATGCTCTTGATCACCCGGAAGGCCGAGTAGTAGCGGACCTGCTGCATCTTGGTGATCCAGTTGGCCATGGCATTGCGGACGTAGGCGTGGCCGACGACGGTCCCGACCCGGTCGTCGACGAACGGCTGCACGATGTTGATCACGGCGTCGCGGTGGAGGTAGGAGTCGGAGTCGACGAAGACCAGGATGTCGCCCCGGGCGCGGCGGATTCCCTCCGCCATCGCCCCCCGCTTGCCGTAGTTGCGGCCGAGATCGACGGCATAGATCTCGGGCCATCTGGCCTTGGCCTCGAGGATGTTGGCCCAGGTGTCGTCGGTCGAGCCGTCGTTGACAGCGATCACCTCGATCAACTCGGCGGGGTAATCGGCGGCCAGAGCGGCCTTGATGGTGCCGATGATCCGTTCGCCTTCGTTGAAGGCGGGAATGATGACCGACACCGACGG
>JAICGL010000679.1 GCA_025923175.1 Acidimicrobiia bacterium | reverse complement strand
CGATCTGCACCGTGCCGGGTGCGCCCAGGCCGAAGTCGCGCTCGGCGGTGCCTTCAGGGATCACGACCGACCCGAGCAACGACGCGTGTCGGGACACGGACTCTAGAACGCCGATGACCGTGAACAGCTTGTCGCCCAGGAAGATGGCCGGCTGGTCCTCGATGCGGGTGGCGTGGAGCTGCTCGGCCACGTTGCCGCCAACCACGGCCACCCGGTCGCCTCGAGCCGAATGGCCGGCGTCGGGCAGGCGGCCGGCAGCCAGGTCCGCCCGCACGGCCTGCCACAGCCCCGGTGATGCCGCTTTCACCGGCATCTGAAACTCCGTCTGGGCCACCGGGTCGTTGACCGGGACGGACCGGACGAGCCCGCCGCCCAGGTCGACGTCAGACAGCGTCCCGGCCGCCACAACTCCATTGAGACGGCTCACGCGAGCCTCGGCGTCCCACGACAAGACGCCACCGCCAGCGATCCCTCCTCCCGATGTGGCGATCTTGGGGGCGACGGTGATGTCGGTGGCGGCCAGGGCATCGAAACGCCCGACGATCTGGTTGCCGGCCGTTTTGGAGAGCCCGAGGGTCGCGACGAGCGCGGCCACGCCGAGGACGGTACCGAGAGCGGTCAACACCGCCCGACCGGGCCGGGCCGTGAGGCTGGCCAGTGCCTCCTCGACGAGATCACGCAGCGAGAGCTGAGGGCGCAAACTATTCATACGTTTGCCGGCTCCACCTCGACGAGCTGGCCGTCGATGATTCGAACCCGCCGGTGCGCCTGCGCGGCAACGTGTTCGTCGTGGGTGATGACGATGAGCGTCAGACCGCTGCGGGTCAGCTCCCCGAGAATGCCCAGCACGTTGTCCGCGCTCTTCGAGTCGAGGTTCCCCGTCGGCTCGTCGCACAGGAGGATGCTCGGTTCGGCCATGAGCGCCCGGGCGATCGCCGCCCGCTGCCGCTGCCCACCCGACAGCCGGGTGGGCAGGAAGTCGGCCCGGTCTCCCAGGCCGACCCGCTCCAGCGCCGCCAGCGCCCGCTCCTGCCGGCCCCGCCGGGGTGCGCCCACGTAGAGTTCCGCCAGCATCACGTTCTCCAGCACGCTGCGGTGCGGGAGCAGATGGAAGGCCTGGAAGATGAAGCCGATCTTCCGCCCCCGAAGCCCGGCCCGGGCGAGGTCGTCGTGCTCGTCGACGTCGACCCCGTCAAGCAGGTACGTCCCCTCGGTCTGGCGGTCGAGCAGCCCGAGGACGTTGAGCAACGTCGACTTTCCCGAACCGGACGGGCCGACGACGGCCAGCCATTCGCCGGGCCAGATCGTGAGGTCCACGCCCCGGAGGGCGTGGACCGGCGGGTCCCGGTCGAAGGTGCGGGAGATACCCCGCAGCTCAACGACCGGGGTCGTCACTGCTTCGGCACCTTGGACAGCAGACCGCTGTTCTCCTCGCGGAAGGTCGCCTCGTATTCCTCGGTGACCGTTTCCTCGACGTCTTCGACGTGCTCCTTCTCACACGCGATGTCGGCCGTCACCATGGCCACTTCCTCCTTCTGGAGGCTGGCCAGCGCGGCCTTGTCGTAGTCGGCTTCGGCGCCTTCGGCGCCGGCGAGGTCCCCCGGCGGACCCACGATCTCTTCGAGCTTCTCCTTGAGGACAGCGTCAACCTCCTCCTGCTCCTCCAGCCCGTCGAACCCCTTCTCCCGCATGCAGGACGACCACTCCCTGACGACCTTGACCATCCGGGCGTCGGCCCGCATCTTCTCGTCGAGTTCGTCGAGCTTGTCGGACAGGGTCTGGATGACGTCGGCCCCGCCGA
Organism: Acidimicrobiia bacterium; assembly: GCA_025923175.1. Taxonomy (GTDB): domain Bacteria; phylum Actinomycetota; class Acidimicrobiia; order IMCC26256; family BP-133; genus BP-133. The sequence continues at coordinate 661 of JAICGL010000679.1, read as the reverse complement.
AGACCCGATCGGTCGAGGTCTTCAGACAACCGCCGAGGCGGCTGAAGTCGCCGCTGTCGAGCGCGTCGAAGAACGTCGCCGTGGGATCGTCGCCGTGGAGGGCCTTGTCATAGGCCTTTCGGTCGGGCTCGCTCAGCGAATCCCGGATCGCCTTGTTCGGACCGGCCACGGCCAGCTTCCGGCGCTGCTCGTAGAGCGTCGTGATGCCGTACCCGTACTGCTTTTCGAAGTCTTCCTTGCTCATCCGCTGGCCGCCGAGCAACGCTGCCTCCTGGGCCGTCGGGTCCTGGGGCACGTAGTCGAAGCCCTGCGTCTTCATGCAATCGCGAATGAGGTTCTCCGCCGTGGCCTGCTTGAGGCGGATGCCGTCCTCGTCGAGGCCGATCTGCTCTTCGAGGCTCTGCTGTTCCTGCTCCGCGCCGGCGTCGCCGCCGCATCCGCCCAGACCCGCCAGGAGGCAGGCCATCCCGACGGCGACCAGGGCCCGTCTACTTCTTCGCGGCACCTTCCGCTCCCTTCCCATTTGCTGTGTTGGCTCCGACGACCACGAGGTCGCCAGGGCCGAGCTCCCCATCTACCGGATTGACCGCCACCAACCCCTTGGCCGCCAGGCCCGGCTCCACCCTCACGTAGCGGGGCGGGCCGTTAGCCTCCTTCACCT
>JAICGL010000678.1 GCA_025923175.1 Acidimicrobiia bacterium | reverse complement strand
CTCATCGAACGGCACGCACGGCACCTGTCGGCCATGCTCGGTGAGGTCCGCGAGGTGGCCGTGCGGGAGACGCTCGAGGTCGACCGGCGTGTCGACCTCACCGACGTCTACGTCCCCGACCTCGTCCGGTCGGCCGGGGCCGCCGCCGGCCTCGAGAGCGACCGGGTCATCTCCAACATCGACGGCGACCTCATCCTCCTCCGCACCGACGGCGAGAAGACGATGCGGATCCTCACGAACCTGCTGGACAACGCCAACAAGCACTCGCCGCCCGACGCGGCGGTCGAGGTGACCCTGGCCCGGCGGGACGGGTCGATCGAACTGTCGGTCCTCGACCGCGGTCCGGGGATGCCGGCCGACTTCGCTCCCCGGGCCTTCGAGAAGTCGGCGTCCTACGGCCCCCACCGCTCCACCGGCCTGGGCATGTGGATTGTCGCCCGGCTGGTCGAGTCGCTGCAGGGAACGGTCTGGGCAGAGCCCCGCCCCGGAGGCGGGCTGGCTGTCCGGGCCCGTTTCCCCCTCGGCCCGACCATGTCGGTCCCCACGCTCGGGGCCTGAATACAGCAAGGGGGGTGGCTGAGCCACCCCCCGCTGTCCCGGCGGTGAATGTCCGGCGAGCCCGTCGCGCTCGGGCTCGGAACAATTCTGCGCTGGCGTTCCGCCGCCGCTGCATTCGGCGCTGGCCGCAGTGGCCTCCACCACCACCGCCGCCATCGCCGCCGCCAACTATTCGATTCGCCGCGAAAGGCGCGTTTCCTGCCGAAATGCACATTTTTTCCAAAGCGGACGAATTGCCTCCGGGGGACACCCCCGATCCCCCGGCGTGCTTACCGGACGAGGGGCTTGTACTTGATCCGGTGGGGCTGGGCCGCCTCGGCGCCGAGGCGTTTCTTCCGGTCGGCCTCGTAGTCGGAGAAGTTGCCCTCGAACCAGCGGACCTCGGAGTCGCCCTCGAAGGCCAGGACGTGGGTGGCGATCCGGTCGAGGAACCACCGGTCGTGGCTGATGACGACGGCGCAGCCGGCGAAGGCGAGCAGCCCGTCCTCCAGGGCCCGGAGGGTGTCGACGTCGAGGTCGTTGGTCGGCTCGTCGAGGAGCAGGACGTTGCCGCCGGAGCGCAGCGTCTTGGCCAGGTGGAGCCGGTTGCGCTCGCCGCCCGACAGCTTGCCAACGGGCTTCTGCTGGTCGGTGCCCTTGAAGCCGAACTGGCCGGCGTAGGCCCGGCCGTGGATCTCCCGGCCGCCGACGACGAGGTTGTCGACGCCGCCGGTGATCTCCTCGTAGACCGTCTTGTCGGGGTCGAGAGTCTCCCGGCTCTGGTCGACGTAGGCGAGCTGCACGGTGGGACCCACCTTGAGCGTCCCGCCGTCGGGCTGCTCGGCACCGGTGATCATGCGGAACAGGGTGGTCTTGCCGGCGCCGTTCGGGCCGACGATCCCCACGATCCCGTTGCGGGGGAGCGAGAACGTCAGGTCGTCGATCAGCAGCCGGTCACCGAAGCCCTTCGAGAGGTGCTCGGCCTCCACGACCAGGTCGCCGAGGCGGGGGCCAGGCGGGATGACGATCTCCAGCTTGTCGGGCCGCCCGGCGGATGCCTCGGCTTCGGCCGCCATCTGCTCGTAGCTGGTGAGGCGGGCCTTCCCCTTGGCCTGTCGGGCCCGGGGCGACATGCGGATCCACTCGAGCTCGCGCTCGAGCGTCCGCCGCCGCCGGTCGTCGGACTTCTCCTCCAGGGCCAGGCGCTGCTGCTTCTGGTCGAGCCACGAGCTGTAGTTCCCCTCCCAGGGGATGCCACGGCCCCGATCGAGCTCGAGGATCCAGCCGGCCACGTTGTCGAGGAAGTAGCGGTCGTGGGTCACGGCCACGACCGTGCCGGGGTACTCCTGGAGGTGGCGTTCCAGCCAGGCCACCGACTCGGCGTCGAGGTGGTTGGTCGGCTCGTCGAGGAGGAGCAGGTCGGGGCGCGAGAGCAGCAGCCGGCAGAGCGCCACCCGCCGCCGTTCGCCGCCGGAGAGGGTGGTGACGTCGGCCTCGCCCGGCGGGAGACGCAAGGCGTCCATGGCGATGTCGAGCGTGCGGTCGAGGTCCCAGGCCCCGACAGCGTCGATCTTGTCCTGCAGCTCCGCCTGCTCGGCGAGCAGCTTGTCGAAGTCGGCGTCGGGGTCGCCCATGGCCTCGCACACGGCGTTGTACCGGTCGAGGAGCTCCTTCGTCTCGGCCACGCCGTCGGTGACGTTGCCGAGCACGTCCTTCTTCTCGTCGAGGACGGGCTCCTGGTGGAGGAACCCAACGGTGAAGCCGGGGGTGAGGCGGGCCTCGCCGGTGTAGCCGTCGTCCTCCCCGGCCATGATCTTGAGGAGCGACGACTTGCCGGCACCGTTGCCGCCGAGGACCCCGATTTTCGCCGCCGGGAACATCGAGATGTTGATCCCCGACAGGACTTCCCGGTCCGGTGGGTGGAACCG
>JAICGL010000677.1 GCA_025923175.1 Acidimicrobiia bacterium | reverse complement strand
CCGGCGGATGACCATCGGGAGAGTGGCGCCCTGGAGCAGCAACGTGCCGGCCACCACCGCGAAGGCGGCCAGCTCGAGCACCGCACGGTGCGGCGTCGACTCCGGGAGGGCGAAGACCGCGGCCAGGGTGACGACGCCCCGCATGCCGGCCCAGGACACCCCGGCCGGCACCTGCCACGGCGGAGGCGGGTCGACGCGGCGGACGGCGGGGATGAGGCGGGGCAGGTACGTGGCCGGGAACACCCAGACGAAGCGGCTCACGATGGTGGCGAGCAGGACAGCGCCGCAGACCAGCAGGAGGCGGCCACCGCCGAGCGACGACTTTGACACGTCATCGAGCACGTCACGCACCTGCAGCCCGATGAGGAGGAACACCGCGTTCTCCAGGATGAACTGGATGGTTTCCCAGTTGAGCCGCTCCGAGATCCGGGCCCGAGCCGACTGCAACCGATCGGTGAAGTGGCCCAGGATGGCGCCGGTGATGACGACCGCCAGGACGCCGGACGGGTGGGTTCCGCTGATCGAGATTTCCTCGGCGGCGATGAAGGCCACGAACGGCGCCAGGAACGAAAGGGTCGTGTCGAGGACCACGTCCTCGACGCGGTCGCGGACGGCGACGAGCAGCGCACCGACCGCGAGGCCGACCACGGTTCCTCCCACGGCGGCCACGGTGACGTCGAGACCGACCCGCCAGACGCTGATCGACCCGATCAGGGCGGCGATCGATGTCCGCAGGGCCACCAGCGCGATGGCGTCGTTCAGGAGGCTTTCGCCTTCGAGGATGCTGGTCATCCGCCGGGGCAGGCCGACGCGCCGGCCGACGGCGGTGGCCGCCACGGCGTCGGGCGGAGCGACCACCGCGCCGAGGGCGAACCCGGCGGCCAGTGGCAGGCCGGGGATGATCAGCCAGGCGACGAAACCGACCACCACACACGTGAAGGCGACGAGCCCGACGGAGAGGAGGCCGATGGCCCGCCGGTCGCGACGGACGTCGATGAGCGACGTGCGGATGGCGGCGGCATACAGCAGTGGCGGCAGGATGCCGACGAGCACCATCTCGGGATCGAGTTCGTAGTCGGGCACGCCGGGCAAGAACGACGCGGCAACCCCGACCGACACCAGCAGGAGGGGCGCTGGCACCCCGATCCGCTGCGCTGCAGCCGACAGCACTGCCACGGCCGACACGAGCAGGACGATCTTCCCGGTGAGATCCACGCCAAGATCTTGGCAGGAGTGGTGATCAGAATCCCCCCGCTGCTCCGCCGCCGGGCTTGCGGTAAAGGGAGACGTGGAACTGGCTGGTTGCCGAAAAGGCGACCTGATCCCAGTCCTGCCAACGGTTCTCCAGCCGAAGGCCGGCGATGCGGGCCATGAGGTCCAGTTCGGCCGGCCAGGCGTAGCGATGGTTGGCGGCGTAGAGGTGCATTCCGTCGTCACGCAGGTCGACCTGGGTGGTGTACATGAACTGGGTGACCGGGTCGATACGGGCGACCTCCAGGGCCACGCGCTCCGGCGTCATCGTCCGCAACCGGACGCTCTGACCTTCCGAGAAGCGGGCGGGGTGGGGGACGAAGGTCTCGACCACGAAACAGCCACCCGGTTCGAGATGGGCGGCGACGCACTCGAAGCAGCGCACCTGTGCGTCCTGGTCGGGCAGGGCGAAGATGGTGTTGAACGCGAGGATGGCCAGGGCGAACCGCCCGGGGACCTCGAACGAGGAGAAGTCGGCCATTGTGACGTCGATGTCCGAGCCGCCCGGCTTGGCGGCGAGCCGGTCGAGCATCTCCCGTGAGGCATCGACCCCATGGACGCGCACCCCCGCCGCGGCCAACGGCAATGCCAGACGGCCCGTCCCGATTCCGAGCTCCAGGACGGCACCCCCGCCGGCCAGATCCCGAAGGCACCGGACGGCCGCGGCGGTGGCCATGGCGTCGTCGCGGTAGAGGTCGTCGTACACATCCGCGATCGCCGCCCCGTAGGCGGTCGGGTCATAGCCGGTCATATGGAAATCGCCACTACCCCGAGTGGTCAACGACGAATCGCGCGATGAACCCAGCGACGCAGGCGGTTGGGTCGGCCGGTCAGCGCACGCGGCGAATGCGGTGGTTGCCGGTGTCGGCGATGAGCACGTCTCCGGTCGGGGTGACCGACACGCCGCGGGGGCCGGCCACCCTGGCTGCACCGGGAGCGCCGGCGTCGCCCGAGAAGCCGCTGGTACCGGTGCCGGCGAACGTCGTGATGACGCCGGAGGTGCTGACCCGGCGGATGCGGTGGTTCTGTTCGTCGGCGATGTAGATGTTCCCGGCGGCGTCGACGGCCACGTCGCGTACCTCGCGCAGCCGCGCCGATGTGGCCGGGCCGCCGTCGCCTGAGTACCCGGCGGCCCCCGTCCCGGCGACGGTGGTGATGATCCCCGTCGGGCTGACGCGGCGGACGGCGAAGTTGCTGTTGTCGGCGATGAAGAAGCT
>JAICGL010000676.1 GCA_025923175.1 Acidimicrobiia bacterium | reverse complement strand
CCCGTTCCGCGGCCTCCCGCCATCAGACGTTGCAGGCGGCAATGGACTGGAGCTTCGACCTCCTGCCGGAGGCGGAGCGTCGATTGCTCTGTCGTCTGTCGGTCTTCCCCCAGAGCTTCGACCTCGCGGCGGCCGCCGCGGTGGCTGACGACGGGGCCGATCCACTCGACGTCCTCGAAGGTCTTGCAGGCCTCATCGACCGGTCCCTGCTCTTGACCGAGGGCACGGGCGACACGGCCAGGTACCGCCTGCTCGACACGGTCCGGGAGTACGCCTCGCATCGACTTCATGACACCAAGGACGATGTGGCGACGCGAGTCCGCCACCGGCGCCACTTCGTCAATCGTGTGCACGACGCCGTGCGCGAAGGCCTGTGCATCGTGGGCGATCCGTGGGTCACGATGGTCGCCCTCGACCGAGAGAACTTCCATGCCGCCCTGGAAGACGCAGTGGCCGACGGGGACCGCGAAGCGGCGACGGTGTTGATCGGTGGCCTCTGTTACACCTGGTTCTGGCACGGCTCGATTCCGCCCTTCGTGGCCAACATCGACAGTGACTGGCTGGCTTGCTCGAACCCTTCTCTCTACGCCGAGGCCCTCACCGGCATGGCCGCCATCGCGTGGATCACCGAACGAGTAAGTGCCGAAGGGATCCAACCCCTTCTGGACCGGGCCCGCCAGGTGGCCGACGCCGCCGGCACGGAGCGGGACCGGGGTTGGACGCGCTACAACCTCGGCTACTTCGCCCACGTCACCGGCGACAACGTGACCGCCCGGACCTGGCTGGAGGAGGCGCAAGGTCTGCTCCGCGAGGAGTCCACGGAAGGCTCGTGGGCCCACTACCAACTGGGATGGATCGATCTCGCCGATGGCGAGGCGGGCCGTGCCACCGCCCACTTCGAAGCCGCGTTGGCCGCCCTCGGGCCCAACTCCGACGAAGTGCAGAACGTCCACACCTGGGGTTCACTCGCATTGGCCAAGGCGGCGGCGGGTGAGGAGCCCGAAGCCCTTCGCTTGAGCCGGACCGCCGTCGAGGCCGCCCGGCGCCTCGCGATTCCCGGCCTCGTCACGATGACGCTGGTGCGGGCGGCACAGGTCGAAGCGCTCGCCGACTCGTTGGCCCGGGACGAGATTGTCGAGGCGCTCCGGCGTCTCAAGGACCAGAACGTCGGCTGGTGGGTGTCGGACACGCTCGCCATGGCCGCGCTCGCCCACGAAGCGCAGGGCCGCCCCGACGTCGCCGCCTACCTCCTGGGGGGCGCCGAGCGCCTGGCCCAGGAGGCCAGATCGAAGCAAGGCATGTGGTGGGCCCTACCGGCGCTTGCCGACCTCGTCGATCGAGCCCGTCATCGCATGTCCGAGATCCTCGGAGCCGACGATCTCGCGGCCCGAGAGGCGGCCGGGACGAAGGCAGACATCCGCCGTCTGCTCGAGGTCGCCCTGACCGACCTGGCCGACGACGCTTAGGTTTCCGGCTCGTCGAGGAAGGCGTTGACGCGGGCGGCCATCGGCTCGGCGTGGGTCAGGAGGAAGAGGTGGCCGCCGGGAACGACCTCGAGGCGGGCGTTGGGGATGCGGCCGGCCAGGATGCGGCCGTTAGCCACCGGGATGATGGGGTCGGATTCGCCGGTGAGCACCAGGGTGGGTTGGCGCAGGCGGTGGAGCCACAGGAGGCTGGCGAAGCGGCGTAGGGCCAGCATCTGCCACACATAGCCGCGACCCGACGGGGCGCGTGTGAACCGGGCCCGGCGCTGATGGGCCATCATCTCCGGGTTGTCGACCACGTCGCGCCCGTACAGCGTGGGGGCCACCCGGTCGAGGTAGCTGGGCGACCAGTAGCGCAGCGGCGTCGCCAGGATGGCCAGCACCCGGGGGTCCCCGGGCACGATGAGGGGGCCCGCTCCGGTGGCGCAGAGCACCACGCGCCGGACCCGTTCCCCGCCGTGGTGTGCGAGTTCCTGGGCCAGCGCCCCGCCCCAGGACACACCCAGCACGTCGACCGTCGGGACGCCGAGGTGGTCCAGCATCTTGAGCATGAGCCGGGCGACGCCACCGATCGTCGGCGGGATCAGGGGGACGGACGACTCGCCGACGCCAGGAGCGTCGAAGGCAATCGTCGGGCGGCCGAGCGGATTCCGGAACGGCGGCCACATCTCGATCGGAGCGCCGATCCCGTTGCACAGCAACAGAGGGGGTCGGTCCACTGCCGACGAGAAGCCGGTGCCGGGCCGGAGCGAAACGCGCAGCTGCATGCCGTCGACCGCAAGCATCTCGATACGGTCGTCGCGGGCGGCGGCGGCCGCTGCGGCGCCGGCGGGAGGTGTCGTCGAGGCGGGAGTCAACTGGCGGCGTACCGTCCGGGGGCAGGGTCGAGTACCGGGTGGGTGCGGTCGCCGAGCGTCTTGGGCGCACGGCGGGTCTCGCCGTCGCGGGTGTGGAGCCACTCCGACCACTCGGTCCACCACGTCCCGGCGATCTTCT
>JAICGL010000675.1 GCA_025923175.1 Acidimicrobiia bacterium | reverse complement strand
CCGGCAACCCAGGGTAGCAACTGTGCTGCGGCATCGGCGGCAACCGTCCAGGTTCCGGCGGAACGGTTCGAAACCAGCATCTCCAACACCGCCTTCAGTTCGCTCGCGCGGTCATCGCCGCTGCGAACCATATCGGTCAGGCACCGTGTACCGGCTGCTTCCACGAGTTGCACCAGCACGGACGTGGCATACGTGCCCGCATCGTCACCCCATGGAGGGTCTTCCACCGCCAGGCGCTGCAACAGGTCGTGCACCTCCCCGCCCGCCCGTTCGAGGGCCTCGTGAAACGTGGCCGAGGCAGCCAGCAGGCAATACGCCTCGTGCAAAACCGGATCGATGAACAGCGCCCCGTCGAGCCGGTCGGCAACCAGCGCCGGCTCGTGCACGGCGACGCGCAGCGCCTCGATCTCGGTCCGGTCGCGGACGGGCGTGCGACGCCGGGGGGCGTCGTTCTCCGACCGACCGGTGGAATAACTGTCACGCCGGCCGCTGCCGGCGGTTTCCGTGGTAGCCCGGCGGAGCCGATCGACGTCGATGGAGACCCGGTCGGCCAACTGCATCAGGTACTGGTCGCGGACCAGGTCGTTGGGATGTTCGGCGATGATCGCCACCGCTGACTTGGCCGCCGCAGCCCGGCCCTCCACGCTGGCCAGGTCGGCAGCGCGCAGGAGGCGTTCGAGGCGGAACTGCAGGAAGGGTCGGGCACCCTCGACCGCCGCAGCCAGGCGGGCGGGGTCGGACAGGCCGACGTCGGCCGGGTCCTGCCCCGGAGGGAGGTCGGCGACGGACAGGCGGATCTCGTAGCTCGACTCCCACTGGTAGATGCGCAGGGCGGCGTTCTGTCCTGCGTCGTCGGCGTCGTAGGCCAGCACCATGTTGGGGGCGAAGTTTCGCAACACCTTGAGATGGTCCTCGGCCAGGGCCGTTCCACAGGTGGCGACCGCCCGGGGGATCCCGGCACCGAAGAAGGCGATGACGTCGGTGTAGCCCTCGCAGATGACGGCCTCCGACCGGGCCACGATGTCGGGCTTGGCCCAGTTGAGGCCGTAGAGGACCCGGCTCTTCTGGTAGATCGGCGACTCCGGAGAGTTCTTGTATTTGGGCCCGCCTTCGAGAGCCCGTCCTCCGAAGGCCACCGGGTCGCTCCGCACGTCGAAGATCGGGAACATCACCCGGGCCCGGAAGAAGTCCTGCAGCTTGTTGACCCGGTTCACGAACGCGAGGCCGGCGTCGACCAGATCCTCGCGTGAGAACTTCCGCTGCTGGAGGTGGAGCGACAGTGCGTCGTAACGGTCAGGAGACCAGCCGATCGAGAACGCCCGGGCGACGTCGCCGTCGAACCCCCGGCTGCGCAGATACTTCCTGGCGACACCGGCCCCGGGGTCATCGAGCAGGAGCCGGTGGTAAAAGTCGACCGCCGCGGCCGTGGCCTCGACGAGGCGGTCGCGGCGCTGCCGGTCCCGACCGGTCGCGGCGTCGTCGTAGCGGAGCGTGATCCCGGCCTTGGCGGCCAGACGCTCGACGGCGGTGGCGAAGTCGAGGTGCTCGATCTCCCGGACGAACTGGATGGCGTCGCCGCCGACGCCGCAGCCGAAGCAGTGGTACAGCCCGAGCTCGGGATTGACCGAGAACGACGGGGTCTTCTCGGCGTGGAACGGGCAGATTCCCTGATAGCGGCGCCCGACCCTCTTGAGCCCGACGTGCTCGGAGACGACGGCGACCATGTTGGTCGCCTCCCGGACCCGGGCCACGTCCTCGTCGAGGATCCCCACTGATGCGGACTGTAGGGCCGTTGGGGCCAGGATGCGGTTGTTACTGGGCGGGCATCCGCCGCAACCCGGCCGTGTCGATGCCGACGGGGAGACGCGACGGGTCCCATCCGAGGTGGGCTACGGCACTCTGGAACGCGAACCGGTCCGTCATCCCGGCGACGTACGTGACCGCGGACCGCACGGCCTCGGGACTGCCGGCCGCCAGGCCACCGTCGGGGGTCAGCGTGTTGGGCCGGTCGGAGAAGTGCTCCACCAGCGCCTGGAGGACGGCGATCACGCCCTCGGCCTGGGCCACCGACGCCGGCCGGAGGTAGATGTGCTCGTAGTTGAACGCCCGCAGGGCCGCCAGGGCTTCGGCCAGGTCGGCCCGCATGCCGACCTGCCCGGTGGTGACGATGCCTTCGACGAGCCCATCGATGAAGGCCTTGAGCTGACTTGCCCGGGTCGACCCGCACCGTTCGACGACGACCGGTGGGAGCATCGAGAGGCTGACCACACCGGCCCGCACGGCGTCTTCGAGGTCGTGGGCGGTGTAGGCGCACCGGTCGGCCCAGCTGACGACGGCCCCTTCAGGCGTGGATGGGGTGGGGCGTGACCACGAGTGGTTGCGGATGCCGTCGAGCGTCTCGCGGCAGAGGTTGAGGGCTTCGAGCACGACGTCGGCCCCCCAGACGGCGTGGTCGTAACCGCCGTCGAGGTACGGGCTGAGGGCTTCTTCGCT
>JAICGL010000674.1 GCA_025923175.1 Acidimicrobiia bacterium | reverse complement strand
GCCGACGAGGCTCATGTCGCCCCGGACCACGTTGATCAGCTGGGGCAGCTCGTCGAGGCTGGAGGCCCGCAGGAGCTTGCCGACCTTCGTCACGCGGGGATCGTCGGACAGCTTGAAGAGGACACCGTCGCGCTGGTTCTTCTCGACGAGGTCGGCCAGGCGCTCCTCGGCGTCGGTGACCATGGTCCGCAGCTTGAGGATCGTGAACGGCTTGCCGTCCTGCCCGACGCGCTGCTGCCGGAAGAAGACCGGGCCCTTGTCGGAGAGCTTGATGGCAATAGCGCAGGCGGCGAGCACCGGGGCGGCCAGGAGGAGCCCGACACCCGACATCACCAGGTCGAGGGCCCGCTTGACGACGACCTGCCAGCGGGCCAGGGAGACCGGCTCGAGGTAGAAGAGCGGCTCGTGGGCCATCGGCTGGGCCCGCATGCGGCGTACGTCGATGCCCCGGATGCCGCTGGAGAGGTGGACGTGGACACCGGCCACGAGCAGGTCGCGCACCACCCGGTTGAGCTGGGCGGAGGGGAGGGAGCTGGCGGCCACGAGGACGCCGTTGGCGCCGGCCAGCCGCACTGCGTCGACGATGTGGTTGATGTCGCCCAGCCAGGGAACGTCATAGCCTCGGTCGGCCACCTCGGACGGGCTGCCGACGATGCCGCAGACCCGGAAGCCGAGCTCGGGGTGATTGCCGACGAGGCGGTAGAGGTCGAAGCCCTCCTCGTTGGCGCCGACGATGACGATCGGGCGGCTGTGGCGGCCGGCCCGGCGGTGGGCCTTGAGCCAGGCCCGGTACCCGTCACGGAAGGCGGTCAGGAGGCCGAAGCAGAGGGCGGCGCCACCGATGACCTCGTTGAGGGAGAGGTGGATTCCGAGGCGCCGCTCACCGGCCTGGAGGAGGAGGGCGGTGAGGACGGCGGTACGGCCCAGCCGGACCGTCTCGACGGCCCGCACGCTGCACACCCGGGCCAGGTAGAGGCGCTGGGAGGCGATCATGGCCAGCGAGACACCGGTGGCGAGGATCACGGCCATGACGAGGTTCGGGATGTGGACCGCGCCGGGCTTGTCGAGCCCGTCAGGCAGCAGAAGAGCGATCGTCCAGGCCGCCACGACCGCCGTGGCGTCCAGCACGACCAGGATCCGTCGCAGCGACTGCGATCCCCGCCCGGCGGCCCCCCGGGTCGGGGTCGGCGACTGGTCAAGCGTCGGCGCTTCTACCGCCGGCATGAGCCGCCGGGAGTGTTGCGTGGCGGATGCCACCCAGTCACCTCCGTAGTTGGTCGTCATTCCCCAGACATGACGGCCCACCGGACATCAGGACCGGCCAGGAGGCCTGCCGTGCGATGCTTTCGTCCATCGGGCGCCGCCGAGCACGAGAGAGGGCCGGGCAGACTGGCGCGCCACTTTGCGTATGAGCTACGCAGAGTGGCCAAACCCCAGCTCGGCCGTCTCAAGTTCCCGGTGATGGATGAACGCTTACGGCAGCGGTTCATGACGCAATTCGGAAGACAAGGTGGATCGGCGGGCATTGCTGTGGCTCTGAGCAGCAGAAATAGATCGGCAAATCCCCCGCTGCTGCGCGCTCGGAGCAGATCTGTCGTCACGTTCCGTGAGCCACCTTTATGTGCCAGAGTGCCCCATGATGACCTGTCTGGTCTCTGCTTTCAATGTTGATGACGTGGATATAGAGGAAGTAATCGCTGAAGTTACGTTGGTGGTCGGTGAACGGCCGCAACTGGTGACCACGCGGCCCGGCCAGCCGTGGGTTGGGTTGACGACGGATTGCGCGATCCACATCGCCCACGACGACCGCACCCGGAGCCGGATCCGGGAGGAGGCGGAGCGCCTGGGGTGGGCCGCCCGCAATGGGATCCCCGTCCCGGCGGTGATCGACCAGCGGGAGGAATGGCTGGTCACGAGCCGGGCCGTCAACGACCAGGTGACGAGCGGACGGCCCTACGTCGAAGCGGCCATCGCTGCCGCCCGGGCCATCGCAGCCGCCTCGGAGCCGCCCCCCAGCCTCCGGGCTCCGGTGGCCGCCCACGGCGGGGGGAAGAAGGCCGGGCTGGTCCGGGCGTCAAGGATCGTCCGGAGCCCCCTCTCCCCCGGCGAGTTCCGGGCGGCGCGGGCGGCTGCCGCCGCGCTGCCCCGCGACACGCTGGCTCACGGCGACTACGTCCTCCACAACATCCTCTTCGATTCCTCGAAGGCGTCCGTCACGATCATCGACTGGGAGTTCCTCACCCGGGCGCCGGCCCACCAGGACCTCCTCATGCTCTGGCCCCGGCTGGAGGAGGCCGACGACCGGGCATTGGTCCTCGAAGAGGTGGAGCGGACGACGAAGGACCGGCGGGCGGCCGGCGTCCTCCACCACTGGCTGGCGATCCGGCTCCTGGCCGATCTCGTGACCAAGTTCCCCGCCGGCCAGTGGGACCGGCCCCGGATCGAGGCCACGGTCGCCCGGGTCCGCGAAGCCCGGGAGACCCGGACCCGGTGG
>JAICGL010000673.1 GCA_025923175.1 Acidimicrobiia bacterium | reverse complement strand
GGTGACCCGCCCGGAGGATGCCGTGAAGGACAGCTCGAAGCCGGCCGACCGAGTCCGGATCGAGGTCACCCGATACCGACACCTCGACGGCGTCATCTCCCGAAAGGCCCACCACGATGTTGAATTCCGGGGACAGCACTGAGTCGCTCCTTGTGCCGGTCGCCCTGGCCGGCGTCCCATCACTACCCCGATGGCGTCGCGTCTTATGCCCCGAATCAGCGATGAGCACGCAGCGCGCGGCAATCACCCACAAGGTCGGAACGACCGAAGGGATCGGCGGCCAACCGTTGATGATTCCCAGAAGTTGCCAGTAGCGCTCGGCTCGGTCAGCGGCGGTCTCCACGCCGTCCGGCGGGCGAGCTGCCCGATCGTCAGTCTGGGGAGCTTCACCTGCCTCCCCAGAACCCCTTCGTCGTTCCCGTCCATGGCAGGAGGATGAACCCTCCCGTCACGTGAGACTCAAGCTGTTTTTACTGCGCTCTGGCGTCGAGGGCGGCGACCGCCACGATCGGCCGGCTCGGCGGGTTGGCACCGAGCGAACCGGCGAACGGCTGGCTGGAGAAGTTGAAGATGCCGCCGTCCTCGCCGACCATCATGTAGCCGTCGCCGAAGGGCACCATCCCGGTGACCGGCTTCGACAGCTTCTTGTCGCCCATCGAGCCCTTGAACGGAGCGTCGAAGGCGAAGATGCCACCGTCGGAGGCCACCAGCCAGTAGCCGACGCCGTCGCTGTCGGGGACGAGGGACTGCACCGGGGCGTTGAGCTTCTTGCCGCCCATGGAGCCGAAGAACTTGGCGTCACCGAAGGCGAAGATGCCGCCGTCGGAACCGACCATGTAGTAGCCCTGGCCGGTGGGCGTGGGGATGGAGTCGAGGACGGGCCCGGCGAGCGGGACCCGGGACATGTCGCCGAAGAACGTCGCGTCGCCGAAGCGGACGGCCCGCCCCTTGTTGGTGAAGATCCAGTAGCCCTTACCCGTCGGGGTCGACGACAGGCTGGTTGCGGATTCACCCGCGGCCAGCTGTCCGGCCTGGATACCGCCGAGGAACGTGGCATCGCCATTGGCGTAGACGCTGCCTGCCCCGTCGACAATCCAGTAGCCCGCACCGCTCGGGGTGGCCTCCAGGTCAACCGCATTGACGCCGGCGGGCAGCGCCGGAGCGCCCAGGTGCTTGGCGTCGCCGAAGGCGTACACCTTGCTGTCGCTGCCCAGCATCCAGTAGCCGGAGCCGACCGCAGCCGGGTTGACAGACGGGGGCTGGCCGCCGGGAGGCGGGTTCTGCGACCCACCGCCAGGCTGCGGGGGAGGCTGCGACCCGGGCGGCGGGACGTCGGGCCGGTTGGCGGCCGGCGCCCAGCCGAGACTGTGGATCTGGTTGAACCACGGATCCTGCGCCGCTTCCTTGTAGGCGGCGATCGACTCGGGAGAGGACGTGATCTCCCAGGGCCCGTTGATCCCCTCGATGTCGAAGTACACGACGGCGGCGATGTCGGAGTAGATGCCGCACCACCAGCAACCGGCGGTCCCGGCCTTGGAGCCGTTGACCGAGTCGTGGGCGTCGCGGAGCCACTGCGGCTTGGTGTTGTACGGCGAATGGCCCAGGAAAAACTCGACCATGTCGCCGACGGGCTCGATGGCGCCATACTCACCGATCATGATCGGCTTGACCTGACGCTTGCGGGGGAACTCCGCCGGCATCGACTTGAGTTCGGTCTTCATCGACTGGGGGATCGGGCCGGTGCTGCGGGCCCAGACCATGAACTCGTCGTAGATCTCGACGAAGCTCCGCCAGCGGTCCTTCTCGTAGTTGAGCTCACGGTTGCGGTCCGAGGCGGCCCAGTTGTACCCGTCGGCCGAGATCCAGTCGACGTACTCGTCACCGGGGTAGTAGTCCCAGGCGTAGGCGTTCTTCGTGTTGAGGTGCTTGAAGCTGTTGGCGTTGCCGCACCACACCCAGATCACGTTGTCGGCGCCGACTTCTTTGAAGATGTTGTAGATCCGGATCCAGGAGTTGACGAACTCCTCGGGCGAGCCGACCTCGGAGGTCCGCTTGTTCCCGTCCATCTCCCAGCAGTACCGCATGAAGAACTCGTGCCCGAAGGCCTTCATGGCCTCGGCGGTCTTGCGGATGATGGCGTCCTTCGAGCCGCTGTTGATCTGGGTGCTCACTCCGCAGCCCCAGCCGACAAGAGGGATGCGCCCCATCTCGATGTCCCAGAAGGCGAGCTTCGAGAGCCCTCGCTTCCTGGGGTCGCCCGGGATGTAGGCGTTGGCGATCGAGTCGAAGGCGCCGTAGTAGCTGTTGTTGATGTCCAGCCGGCGACCGACCTCGCGCTCGGTCACGAGGATGTGCTGATCCTCTTCCGTGAGGTCGCCGGTGTGCTTGTCGTTGGAGTGCGTCCCGATGAGCGAACCCGTGGCCGGTGCCAGCGGGCCCGTACCCCGGGGAGGCGCAACGAATCCGGCGTGCGGATTGTTGTAACCACGGCCGTCGTG
>JAICGL010000672.1 GCA_025923175.1 Acidimicrobiia bacterium | reverse complement strand
TGTCCCGCGGTCGTGTGATTCACATGGAGGGCCGTGGCGTCCTCGTCGACGACGGCTTTGGCGATGCCGAAGTCCGCCACCTTGGCCGACCCGTCCAGCGCCAACAGGACGTTGGCGGGCTTCACGTCCCGGTGCACGAGCCCGGCGCTGTGGGCCGCGCCCAGCGCGCCGAGCAACTCCTTTCCGAGGCGTCGCAGGCGGAGGGCGTCCAACGGGCCGCGCCGCATCTCCTCCTCCAGGGTCGGCCCGACGACCTGCTCCATGACCAGGAAGGGAACGCCTCCCTCTTCGCCGACATCGAAGACGGCTACCGCGTTGGGGTGTGCCAGGCGGGCCGCAGCGCGGGCCTCGCCGTCGAAGCGCTGCCGGATGGTGGGCTGCTCGGCCAGACCCGGGAGCAGCGTCTTCACCGCCACCGCCCGGCCCAGCCGGAGATCCCATCCGGCTCTCACTTCGGCCATACCACCCCGGCCGAGCACCGCTCCGATCTCGTAGCGGCCGGCCAGCACCTGCCCGTCGGTCAACTTCGCTCCTGGTCACATCACGACGAATCCGATGCGCCACCAGGGTCCGGGGTAACGCCCAACAAGGCGGCTGCCGGCGGCACCGCACGCGGCAGGCCGAACACGCCTACGCGGACGGTATACCCACCCGCGCTCGGCGTGACCCCGACGTGCCCGGGCGCTCTCAGGCCGGGAGCTGCCAGGCGTCGAGGAAGCGCTGGACCTCCGCACTCCGGAACCGCCGGTGACCTCCGATGGTCCGGATGGAAGAGATCTTGCCGGCTCGGGCCCAGCGGGTGACGGTCTTCGGGTCCACCCGGAACATCACGGCGACCTCGCTCGGGGTGAGGAGTTCGTGCTCAGCCATCATGTCCTCCGTGGTAGTCGGCGCATCGGTCTTGTCGCAGAGTGCGACGAGAACTGGCCGCTCCCACCACAATGCGCCAACCGCCTCCCGGATTGATATGGCCCGTTGTGGCCATTTTCGGGTAGTTGCCCCCGTACGCCCGATGCCTACCCGTCTTCGCCGTTGTGGCTGGACGGCCTCGGAGCGAGCGTCAGCAACGGCCCTCCGCTTCTGGGCCGGCTGGGGTGGGGCGTCGATGACCGGAGCGCGGCGTCGACGTCGGTGCCGTCGATCGTCTCACGATCGAGGAGGACCTCGATGAGGCGGTCGAGCGCGTCCCGGCGTTCGGTGAGCAGACTCAGGGCGCGCTGCTCGGCCTCGCGGAGCAGGCGACCCACCTCCTCGTCGATGACGCGTTGGGTGGCCTCGGCGAAGGGGCGGCTGCGGATCTCCTCCGTGCCGAGGTACAGCGGTGACGCGGCGGAGAACCCCACCGGGCCCAGCACCCGGCTCATGCCGAAGTCCCGCACCATGCGGGTGCCGAGCTCGGTGGCGCCGGCCAGGTCGTTGGAGGCGCCGGTGGAGGCCTCGCCGAGAACGATCAGCTCCGCAGCCCGTCCCCCCATGCGCACGGCCAGCGAGTCGACCAGGTAGCTCTCGGGGTACAGGCGACGTTCGTCGACGGGCAGTTGCTCAGTCACGCCCAGGGCCCGCCCGGCGGGAAGGATCGTTACCTTGCTCACCGGGTCGGCGTGCTCGGAGAGGGCGGCGACCAGGGCGTGGCCGGCTTCGTGGACGGCCACGGCGTGCTTTTCGCCCGGGAGCAGCGCGTTGACCGCGTCCCTCCGTCCGAGGAGGATCCGGTCGCGGGCCTCCGAGAAGTCGTCGGCGCTGATCACGTCGCGGGTGGCCCGCACCGCCACGATGGCTGCCTCGTTGACCAGGTTGGCGAGGTCGGCGCCGGAGAAGCCCGGTGTGGCCCGGGAGACGATGACGAGGTTCACGTCGGGTCCGAGCTGCTTCCCCCGGGCGTGGACGGCCAGGATGGCTGCGCGCTCGACCTGTTTGGGCAGCGGGATCTCCACCTCGCGGTCGAACCGCCCGGGGCGCAGCAATGCGGCGTCGAGCGTCTCGGGCCGGTTCGTGGCCGCCATCACCACCACGCCGGTGGTGGGGTCGAACCCGTCCAGCTCGGCCAGCAGCTGGTTGAGGGTCTGCTCTCGTTCGTCGTTGGAGAACATGGCGCCGCGGCGTTGACCGATGGCGTCGATCTCGTCGATGAAGACGATCGACGGCGACCGCTTGCGGGCTTCGGCGAAGAGGTCCCGGACCCGGGACGCCCCCACGCCGACGAACATCTCCACGAAGCCGGAACCGGTGACGGAGAGGAAATCCACGCCGGCTTCGCCCGCCACCGCCCGGGCCATCAGCGTCTTGCCCGTCCCCGGTGGCCCGACCATGAGGACGCCTTTGGGGCCGGTGGCGCCGGCCGCGGCGTAGCGGTCGGGGTGCTTGAGGAAGTCGACCACCTCGCTCACTTCCCGTTTGGCGCCCTCGTACCCGGCGATGTCCCTGAAGCGGGTCACCGGCTTGACGGCGTCGTACACCTTGGCCCGGGCCTTCCCGATCCCGCCGAGACCCGACGCGAGCTGACGGCCGG
>JAICGL010000671.1 GCA_025923175.1 Acidimicrobiia bacterium | reverse complement strand
GGGACTTCCAGCGGGAACTGTCCGCCGACCCCGGCATCGCCCTCTCGCTGATCTCGGTGCTCAACGCCCGGATCCGCACACTGGAGGACCGTCTCACCGCCACAGGAGGTTCGTAGCCGTGCTGTGCTTCGTCACTGGGGCAACCGGGTTCATCGGTGGCCGGTTGGTGGATGCGCTGGTGGATCAGGGCCACAAGGTGCGCGTCCTCGTCCGCCGGCCGGACGGGTCGCCGGAGCTGCACCAGGCCGGCGTGGAGCTCGTCCAGGGTGACCTCGGTGACCGGGCCGGGCTCAAGGAGGCCATCGCCGGATCGGAGCGCGCCTTCCACTGCGCCGGTCTGGTCGGCGACTGGCTCACGCATGACGACGCCCGCCGGGTCAACGTCGAAGGCACCCGCGATCTCCTGGCGGCCTGCGCGGCGTGCGGCGTCGACCGGGTCGTCCACTTGAGTTCGCTCGCCGTCTACGGCCTCGGCCAGCACCGCGGCACCGACGAGTCCGCTCCGCTGCGCTACAGCGGCGATCCGTACATGGACTCCAAGATCGACGCCGAGCGCATGGTGCGGGTGGCCGCCGACCGCGACGGGCTGGCGACGGCCATCGTCCGCCCGGGCTTCGTCTACGGACCCGGCGACCGGCGGTTCCTGCCCAAGCTCCTCGACGCCCTGGGGCGGCGGCAGTTCGCCTACGTGGGGGACGGCAGCAAGCTCCTCAACCTCAGCTACGTCGACGACGTGGCGCAGGCGATGCTCCTCGCCGCCACCGATCCGTCCGCCGTCGGGGATGCCTACAACCTCACCGACGGGACGGAGACATCGCTGCGGGACTTCGTCGAGTGCCTCTGCGGACACCTCGGCCTCCCGGCTCCGACGAAGCACGTTCCGCCGCCGGTGGGCTGGGCGGCGGCGTTCGCCGTCGAGGGGCTGGCGAAGTTGCGGCGGGTGAAGGAGGCGCCGCGCCTCAGCCGGGGCCGGATGCGGTTCCTCTACTACGACCAGCACTACTCGGGTGAGAAGGCGCAGCGGGAGCTGGGATATCGCCCGCAGTTCACCTACCGGCAAGGGATTCCGCCGACGCTGGCCTGGTTCCGGGAGCAGGGACTGCTGCCCGAGTCGGTTGCGGCGGGCTGATGGGCGAACGCGTCGCCGTCGTCGGCGCGACCGGGTTCACCGGCGGGGTGGTGGTGCAGGAGCTGCTGGGGCGCGGCGTGGAGGTGGTGGCGGTCGGGCGCGACGCCGCCAAGCTCGACGCCCTGCCGGGTGAGGTCGCGCGCCACGTCGCCGACGTCGCAGACCGGGCGGCGCTGGCCGGATCGCTCGACGGCTGCCGCGCTGTGGTCAACTGCGTCGGGTCCTTCGTCGACTCCGGCGAGGCGGTGGTAAAGGCGGCCATCACCGCCGCGGTGCCGTACGTCGACACGACCGGAGAGTTCCCGTTCCTGCGCCGGGTGTTCGAGATACACGGCGCCCCGGCCCGCAAGGCCGGCGTCGCCGTCGTGCCGGGAATGGCGTTCTACTCGGCGCCGGCCGACATGGCTGCGGCCCTGGCCGCCCGAGCGCTCGGCCGCCCGCCGGAGACGGTGGACATCTTCTACCGCCTCGTCGGTGCCCGACCGTCGAAGGGAACGCTGCGCACCAACCTCCGCCGTGCCGGGCAGTCCTGCGAGGTCTGGGACAACGGGCGGCTCGTCCCGCGGCGGACCGGCGACGACCCACGCGAGTTCCGCTTCCCCGAGCCATACGGTGCGACCACGGTTGCCCGCTGGCCCGGCGCGGAAGTCCTGGGTGTCCCCCGCCACACGGGGGCCCGCTCGGTGGCCGTGTACGTCGCCATGCCGAAAGCGGCAGCGGCCGTGTTCCGCAATCCCCGCCTCACCGCACTGCTGCAGCCGGTCGGGCGGGCCCTGGTCGGGCAGGGAACGGGCGGCCCGTCCGCCGAAGCCCGGAGTCGGGCCCGCTATGTCGTCGTGGCCCTTGCCCGGACCGGCCACGACGAAACTCGTTGCGTCGTCGACGGCCACGACATGTACGGCGTGACAGCGGCCGCCTGCGCCGAAGCGGTGCAGCGCCTCACTACCTCGGGCCTCACCGCCGACGGCGAGCCCCGGTCGGGCGCGCTGTCACCCACCGAAGCATTCGACCCCGCCGAGTTTCTCGACAGCCTGGCGGGCTACCTGACGTGGAGGATCGAACAATGAACACGACGCGGTTGGTCCCGGCGCCGAGCGGCCCTCGGCTGCTCCGCGGCTGGCTGGAACGCCACCAGCACCCGTTCAGCTTCTACCTCCACATGATCGGCATCCCGATGACACTGCTCGCCCTGCCCCTCCTGTTCCGCCACCAGTGTCGCCGGGCCCTCGGTCTCTTCAGCGGCGGCTACACCCTCCAGTTCCTCGGCCACATGGTCGAAGGCAACCCCCCGGGCGAGGTCCTCCCAGTCCTCGCACTGCTGCGTCGCCGGGCTTGGAAACGAGAATGGACGCCCGATCTCGAACCGGGAGCGCCGTGACGCGCTG
>JAICGL010000670.1 GCA_025923175.1 Acidimicrobiia bacterium | reverse complement strand
GGCGCAGTCGACGGTGGCGCCGACGTCGAGCAGCAGCGTCGGCGTGGGCAGCGGCCCGGGAATCGGGGTGACGATGGCCGGCCGGGCGATCCCCCGGATCCGGCCCATCCGCAGCAGGGCGCTGGCCATCGTGGCGCCGGTGTTGCCGGCGCTGACCATGGCGTCGGCCCGCCCGTCGCGCACCGCCTCGGCGCAGCGCACCAGCGACGAGTCCTTCTTGCGGCGCACGCTCTTGGCCGGGTCGTCGTCCATGGCCACGACCTCACCGGCGTGGAGGAAGTCGACGCTGCCGGGCCGGGCGTCGGAATCGATCCCTTCGAGGAGCGGCGCGACCACGGGTTCCTGTCCCACGAGCAGGACGGAAATCCCGGCCTCTGCGGACAGCAGGGCACCGGCCACGACCTCAGCCGGGGCCTGGTCACCGCCCATGGCGTCGACCGCCACGAGCGGGATTCGCCGCGTGGACTCCGTCACGGTCTCATCCGTCGCAGGCGCCGCGGCCCCGCCGGCCTCGGCCACCTTCAATGCCACGGTTGACCTGCGTCGCGGGAGCCGAGAACGTCCGGCTCTGTCACTCGACCTCGACGGCCTGGCGCCCGCCGTACCACCCGCAGTTGGGGCAGATCACGTGCGGGAGCTTCGTCTGGTGGCAGTGCGGGCAGACCGAACGGGCGGGGGCGGACACCCGCCAGTTCGAGGCCCGCCGACTCCGGCTCTTGGCCTTGGGGGTCTTCCTCTTGGGGACGGCCATCGGGGCTCCTCAACTCCTATCAGTTCGACTCGGAACGGCGCTCGGGATCGTCGGTGATCACGAGAGCCCTCAGGGCCTCCCAGCGCGGGTCGCGGGCTTCGCTCCCACAGTGGCAGGGCTCCTCGTTGCGGTTGGCGCCGCACGACGGGCAGAGCCCCAGGCAGGCATCGTCGCACAATGGCACCAGGGGTAGATCGGGCACCACAAGGTCGCGGATCGGCTGCTCGAGGTCGATCTCCTCGTGGCGGAGCGGGTACGTCTCGTCCTCGATCGGGTCCTCCTCGAACACCTCCCGCAGCCCCAGATCGAAGTCGGCGGCCAACGGAAGGAGGCACCGGCTGCAGACCGCGCGCCACTGCCCCCGCACACGCCCCGAGGCCACGATGCCGCCCGTCAGGCTTTCGAGACGGAGGTCGATCGTGAGGGGTTGGTCGGCGTCGACCGTCGCCGAGGGGTTCTCGAGCCCGCTGACGGGCACCTCGAGATGCACCTCGCGGATAGTTCCGGGTCGACGGAGGAGGTCAGCAACGTTCATACGGAGTCCGGTCATCAGAGGGCGCCCATCTGGGCTTCACTGCGCGACGATCGAGCGCGCGCGACCTGCGGCGGCGCAGATCTTACCGGACAGCCTTGAATTACATGATGTCCTGGTCGAACAGCCCCGGCTCCGAGGGAAGCACCTCGACCGGCGCCTCCGGGGTGAAGGCCTGGAGGCGCTTCCGGCCCTTCTGGATCACGCCGATCGTGCGCTCCAGGGTCAGCTCAAAACTGGCCAGCTTGGCGTCGACGTAGTCCTCCGCCTGGTTGCGGAGCTGGCGGCCGTGGGCCTCGGCCTCCTCGATCGTGATCCGGGCCACCCGGTGGGCCTCCCGGACCACCTCCGTGCGCTGGACCATCCCCTCGGCCTGGACCCGGGCGGCGGCCACGATCTCGTCGGCCTCGCGGCGGGCCCGCTCCAGGTACTCCTCCCGCTCCTTCAGGAGCCAGCGAGCCTGGCGCAGCTCCTCGGGGAGCCGCTCCATGGTCTCGTCGAGCAGTTCCAGCACCTCGTCGCGGTTCACGATGGCGGAGTTCGACAGCGGCATCGACCGGGCCGTCTCGACCAGCTCGCGCATGTGCTCGAGCAGGTCGCACAGGTCGCCTCGGTACGCCGGGGCCGACAACTCCTCGTGGATCGCAGTTGGGGTCATGCCGGAGGTCCCTCCTTGAAGCGCTGGTCCAGCCGGGCCGCCACGACCGGGGGGACGAGGCTCGAGACGTCGCCGCCGAAGCGGGCGACCTCCCGAACCAGGCTGGAGGACAGGAACGAGTACTGGGGACTGGTGGCCAGAAAGAACGTGTCGATGCCGGACAGGCTCTGGTTCATCTGCGCCATCTGGAGCTCGTAGTCGAAGTCGGTCACGGCCCGGAGGCCCTTCACGATCGTGTCGGCGCCGTGCGTCCTGGCGAAGTCGACGAGGAGCCCGGCGAAGAACTCGATCTGGACGTTGTCGAGGTGGCTCGTGACCTCGGCCAGCATCGATTCCCTTTCCTCCAGGCTGAACAGCGACGCCGACTTCTGGGGGTTACGGATCACCGCCACGATTACCCGGTCAAAGAACCGGGCGACCCGTTCGATCACGTCGAGGTGGCCATAGGTCACCGGATCGAACGACCCGGGTACGAGCGCCGTGGCCACGACAGATCGCTCCTTTACTTTTGTTGCGCAAACAACACGAGTGTATCTCCGTAACAACGCTCCCAGGTTGACCCCCATCCGGCGGGCCAG
>JAICGL010000669.1 GCA_025923175.1 Acidimicrobiia bacterium | reverse complement strand
GCCCCGCCGATCGAAGAGGATCCGGCGCCGGTGGTGGAACCGCCGGCGTCCACGACCACCACGTCGTCGGCTCCGGCAACCCCGACGACCACGACCCGTCCGTCCGCGGCCCCCACGTCCACGACTCTGACAACCCGGCCGTCCGCAACCACGACGTCGACGGCCCGGACAAGCCCCCCGGTCACGCTTGCTGCGGCTGCGACGACTCCGACCACCACGTTGGGGACGACCACGACCACCAGCGCATCGGTGGCAGGTGCAACGGCGCAGCCTTCGACGAGTCGGGGCGCGCCCACCACCACGACGACGACAGTGGTGGCGCGCACCGCCGCCGCTCCGGCGCCGGCCGCGGCCGGCGCCACGGCCGCGCCCGCACTGGCCGACACCACGACGGCCGGCGCGCCCGACACGCAGGCGTCGGTCAGCCTCGACCTCGGCGGTCTGGGCGGCAAGCCGAGCCAAAGTCTGCTCATCATCGTGCTGATCACGCTGCTGGCGGTGGCGCCGGCGCTGCTGATCATGCTGACGAGCTTCACCCGGATCGTGATCGTGCTGTCGCTCACCCGCAACGCGCTCGGGCTCCACACGATCCCGCCCAACCAGGTGATCGTCGGGCTGGCCATGTTCCTCAGCTTCTTCGTGATGTCGCCCACGTTCGGCGACATCAACCGCGAGGCCATCCAGCCGCTGCTCAAAGGCGAGAAGACCCAGGCGCAGGCCTACGAGTCGGCCGTGACCCCGCTGCGGACCTTCATGCTGAAGCAGACCCGCAAGGGTGAGCTGGCCATGTTCAGCGCTGCCGCCAACGGCGGGCAGCGGCCCGAGAAGCCGGAGGACGTCGGCCTCGCCGCGCTCATCCCCGCCTTCATCCTCTCCGAGCTGAAGACCGCCTTCATCATCGGCTTCGTCATCTTCATTCCCTTCCTGGTGATCGACATCGTCGTCTCCAGTTCCCTCATGTCCATGGGGATGATGATGCTGCCGCCGGTCTTCGTGTCCCTCCCGTTCAAGCTCCTGCTGTTCGTCATGGTCGACGGGTGGGGCCTCGTCGTCCGCTCCCTCCTGAAGAGCTTCGCCTGATGGACACCAGCGTCGTCGAGATCGCCGTCCAGACGATGATCATCTGCGCCAAGCTCTGCGCCCCCATCCTCGTGGTCAGTCTGGCCATCGGCCTGCTCGTGTCGCTCTTCCAGTCGGTGACCCAGATCCAGGAGATCACGCTCACCTTCGTGCCCAAGCTCATCGGCGTCGGGCTGGTGTTGATGCTCTCCGGCCACTGGATGCTGGGCGAGCTGATCGGCTTCACCAACCATCTCTTCGACATGGTTCCCAGGCTGTTGCAGACGGCGTGACGATCGAAATCGCTCCGGCCCTCGTCTCGGGCTACCTACTGGCCATGGTGCGAGCCGCCGCCTGGGTGTTCGTCTGCCCACCGTTCGGCAACCGGACGGTGCCGACCACGGTCAAGGTCGGTCTCGCCGCCGCCCTGGCCCTGGTCGTCGGCCCGCGCCTCGCCGAACAGGCCGTGCCGCTGGAGGCCGGGCCGCTGCTCACCGCCGCCGTCCTCCAGGTCGCTGCCGGCCTCGCCCTCGGGTTCCTCGGCGTGTTGCTCTTCGCCACCTTCTCCTTCGCTGGCGGGCTCATCGACCTCGTCAGCGGCTATTCGGTGGCGCAGCTCTTCGATCCCGGCACCACCGCGCCTGTCAGCATCTTCGGTCAGTTCTACGGCGTGCTGGCCACGACGCTTCTCTTCGCCATCGACGGGCACCTGCTGCTGGTGCGGGGTTTCCTCACCTCGTTCACCGCTGCGCCGCTCACCCATCTGTCGATCGACTCGCTGGCCAAGCTTCTGACCGGTGACCTCGCCCTGTTCTTCGTTGCGGCCCTGGAGATTGCCGCGCCGTTGCTGGCCGCGCTGTTCCTGGCCGAGGCCGCCCTCGGGTTGCTGTCCCGGGCCGCCCCGCAAATGAACGTCTTCCAGCTTGGCCTGCCGGTGAAGATCCTGGTCACCCTCACGCTCGCCGGTCTGGCCATCCCGATCCTCCCCGACGCTGTGAGCGGCATGGCGAACCAGGTCGTCCGTCAGGGCCTCGGCCTCATTCGGGGATGAGCTCCGACAAGACCGAACAGCCAACCGCGAAACGGAAGCGGGAGGCGCGCCGCGACGGCAACCTGGCCCGTTCCACCGAGGTGGTGGTCTGGGCCCAGATGCTGGCGGCGGCGTTCCTGCTGCCCGCCTGCCTCGGGCTGGGAATGCAGTCGCTCCGGCAGGTGATGTACCAGGTCGGCGTGCTGGTCACCGAGCCTGACGCCGAAGCCGCCGTACGCCTGATGAGCGCCAGCGTCACCCGGGGGCTGCTGGCCATCGCCCCGCTGGCGCTCGGCATGGTGGCCATCGGCCTCATCGGGAACTTCGCCCAGACCGGCCTCGCCTTCTCCGGCAAGGCACTGCGCCCCCAGTTCAGCCGGATCTCACCGGCGAAGGGCCTCAAGCGCCTGCTGTCACCCCACTCGGCCTGGGAAGCGG
>JAICGL010000668.1 GCA_025923175.1 Acidimicrobiia bacterium | reverse complement strand
GTTTGAGTTTCCCTTCGAGGTAGAGGTTGATGAGCATGGGGAAGTCGCGGCTGGGCAGGCAGTCGCCGTACCACGACGACTTGAGGGCGCCGCCCCGGCCGAACATCTCGATCAGGGGAAGCTCGATCGTCATCGTCGGGTTCGGCACCCCGACCTGGACCAGCGTGCCGGCCAGGTCGCGGGCGAAGAACGCCTGCCGGTAGGTCTCGGGGTGGCCGACCGCCTCGACGACGACGTCGGCACCGTTGCCGTCGGTCAGTTCCTTGATGGCCTCAACGGCGTCGACCTCGCTGGAGTTGATCGTGTGGGTGGCGCCGAAGCCCTTGGCCCACTCGAGCTTGCGGGGGTCGATGTCGACGGCGATCACCGTGCGGGCGCCCGCCAGGGCCGAGGCGGCGATGGCGGCGTCGCCCACGCCTCCGCAGCCGATCACGGCCACCGTGTCGCCACGGCCGACGCCGCCGGTGTTCACGGCGGCACCGAAGCCGGCCATGATGCCGCAGCCGATGAGCCCGGCTGCCTCGGGGCGGGCCCGCTCGTCGATCTTCACGCACTGGCCGGCCGCCACCAGGGTCAGCTCGGCGAACGCCCCGATGCCGAGCGCCGGTGACAGCGGCGTGCCG
Organism: Acidimicrobiia bacterium; assembly: GCA_025923175.1. Classification (GTDB taxonomy): domain Bacteria; phylum Actinomycetota; class Acidimicrobiia; order IMCC26256; family BP-133; genus BP-133. The sequence goes on along the minus strand of JAICGL010000668.1, from coordinate 1,905 downwards.
TCCAGCGTCATCTTCTGGGTGGCGTTGCGGGACCCGAAGCAATACCAGGGCCGGCCCCGGCGGCAAGAGCGGCAGTCGCCGCAGGGTGCCCGCCAGGCGATGATCACGTAATCGCCGGGCGCCACGCCGGTGACGCCGTCGCCCACGGCTTCGACCGTCCCGGCCGCCTCGTGGCCGAGCAGGAACGGGAAGTCGTCGTTGATACCGCCCTCCCGGTAGTGCAGGTCGGTGTGGCAGACCCCGCAGGCCTTGACCCGGACGAGCGCCTCGCCGGGGCCGGGATCGGGAACGGTGATCGTCTCCACCGTGACCGGCGCTTTCTTCGCCGTCGCCACGACACCCCGTACCTGATGGGCCATTGCGGTTCCCCTCTACTCGCTCAAACGGACACGGCCGGCATGGGGCAGGGGCCCCATGCTCGGAGGAGCCCGGCGGAGGCCGGGCGGGGGCGGCGGAGCCGCCCAGAGTCACAGGGAATCTACCGGACGCGACTGTTCCCCGGTCGAGGTTCAACCCCCGACCGGGGAACGGTGCAGCCCTGGGATCAGGGCTGGATCAGAAGCGGCAGTCGTCCACTTCGTCGCCTGCGTCGACGAAGCAGAGGTTGCGGCCGTCGTCACCCTTGAGCTGATCATCGGCGCCGTCGACGCCGTTCAGGATGTCGTCGTCCTTGCCGCCGTAGAGCTGGTCTTCGTCCTCGCCGCCCTCCATGTTGTCGTTGCCACGACCGCCATGGATGAGGTCGATGCCGGCGTCACCCCGCAGGGTGTCGTCGCCGTTCTCGCCGAAGACGGCGTCGCCGTCGTCGCCGCCGAAGACATCGTCGGCGCCCTTGCCACCGCAGATCGTGTCGGCGCCGCCGTTGCCATAGATGGTGTCGTCACCCCGACTGCCGATGATGACGTCCGCATCGTCGGAGCCCTGGATGATGACGGGCCCATGCTCGTGCGAGGCGTCGAGCGTGACGTTCGAGAGCCGACCATTGCAGGATCCGCCGAAGGTGTTACCCGGTGGAGCCCCCGCGATGGCCAGGCCCGAGACATACGCCGCGGTGGCCATAACGACCACGACACGGCCGCCACGGCGCCCCAACCTGATGCGACCTGCCATGTATGAGCCTCCCTTGTTACGAGGTCGTGGGTCTCGTGTCGCAGCGGTCTCGGCCCCACACAACCGTGACCGGAGATGAAAAATGCACCACCGGCAACATACCGCTTTTTCGCCACACTGACAATCATTTCGCAAAAATTCGCATCTCTTTGGTAAGTGGGCAGCACCGGTCACAGGCGTTTTCGTAACCCTCGTCGGGTAGCTTGCGGCGCCGATGGCCCACAACGAGGAGGAGCTCGAGGCGCTGGCGTTCGAGACCAGGGCCATCCACGCCGGCCAGGAACCCGACCCGGCCACCGGGGCGGTGTCCGTCCCGATCTACCAGACGTCGCTGTTCGTCCAGGACGACGTCGAGCGGGACCGGGGATGGTTCTACTCCCGCACCGCCAATCCGACCCGGTCCGCCCTCGAACGCTGCCTTGCCTCGCTCGAGGGGGCGAGCCACGGCTTCTGCTTCGGCAGTGGACTGGCGGCCGAGGACGCCGTCCTGCGGTTGCTGCGACCAGGGGACCATCTCGTGGTGTCGCGGGACCTCTACGGCGGCACCTACCGTCTGCTGCGTGAGGTGTGGGAGGGCGGCGGCCTCTCGTTCACGCCCGCCGATCTCACCGACCCCGGGGCGATTGACGCCGCCTGGCGGGAGGAAACCCGCATGGTGTGGGTCGAGAGCCCGACGAACCCCCGCCTGGAGATCATCGACATCGCCGCGGTTGCGGCGGTCGCCAGCGAGCGCGGGGCATGGACAGTGGTCGACAAAACGCTGGCCTCGCCCTACCTCCAGCAACCGCTCAGCCT
>JAICGL010000667.1 GCA_025923175.1 Acidimicrobiia bacterium | reverse complement strand
TGAAGAAGGCCGACCCGCAGGTGGCCGTCGATTTCACCAACCTCGACGGCGTCCGGGGCAACACCCGCTGGTGTGCCATGAACGGTGTCCACGCCGTGGTCGGCACGACCGGCCTCACCCCCGACGACATGCTGGACCTGTCCGGGTTGTTCGACGGGGAGCGGGCCAATGCCGTGGTGGCGCCCAACTTCGCCATCGGCGCGGTCCTCATGATGCGGCTGGCGGCGACGGCCGCCCCCTGGTTCGAGACGGCCGAGATCATCGAGCTCCACCACGACAACAAGATCGACGCCCCGTCGGGCACGGCGATGCTCACGGCCGAGCGGATGGCCGAGGCATCGACAGAGTGGGCGCCCGACCCGACCGAGAAGCGCACCCTCGAGGGCGCCCGGGGTGGGAAGGGCCCGGCCGGAATCCCCATCCATTCCGTCCGCCTCCGGGGCCTGGTGGCTCATCAGGAGGTGCTGCTGGGCACCACCGGCCAGTCGCTCACCATCCGGCACGACTCCTACGACCGCACCTCGTTCATGCCCGGCGTGCTGCTGGCCATCCGGGAGGTGGGCAACCGCCCCGGCCTCACCGTCGGCCTCGACAGCCTGCTCGGTTTCTAGACGCCGAAGATCTGGGCCAGTTCGGCGGGCGCTGCCTCGTCGAGCTGGGAGTAGGTGCACGACTCCGGCTTCCGGTCGTCGCGGAAGCGCACGAAGGTCGTGCCATGGCGGAACCGGTCTCCCTGCAGGTGGTCGTAGCGGACTTCGACGACCAGCTCGGGGCGGACGGGCTCCCAGGACTGGTCCTTGCCGGCGTTCCAGCGGCTCTGGCCGCCGGGCATTCGGCCGCCTGCTTCGGCCATGGCGCTGGCCCAGTCCTTCCACGGGTGGTTCTCGAGGGCACCCTCCCGGTAGGGGGCGAGCGTGTCGACCAGCTCCTTGCGCTTCGCCATGGCGAACGAGGCCGTGACGCCCACGTGGTGCAGCGTGCCCTTGTCGTCGTAGAGGCCGAGGAGCATCGAGCCGATGACGCCGCCGCTCTTGTGCCAGCGGAAGCCGGCCACCACACAGTCGGCCGTCCGCTCGTGCTTGACCTTCAGCATGACCCGCTCGTTCTCCCGGTAGGGGAGATGGTCGGGCTTGGCCACCACGCCGTCGAGCCCGGCCCCCTCGAAGGCGTCGAACCATTCGGCGGCCAGCTCCCGGTCGGTCGTACAGGGCGTGATGTGCAACGGCGGACGGGCGTTACGCATTGCGGCCTCCAGCCGGCGCCGGCGTTCGACCTGCGGTAGAGGTCGAAGGTCCTCGTCGCCTTCGGCCAGGAGGTCGAACGCCACGAAGGAGGCAGGGGTCTGGCCGGCCAGGAGGTTGATGCGGGAGGCAGCGGGGTGGATCCGCTGGAGGAGGGCCTCAAAGTCGAGCCCGCCGCCGGTGGCGATCACGATCTCGCCGTCGAGGACGCAGCGCGGCGGGAGCTGTTCCTTGAGCGGCTCGAACAGCTCGGGGAAGTAACGCGTCAGGGGCCGCTCGTTACGGCTGCCGAGCTCGATCTCGTCGCCGTCGCGGAAGACGATGCAGCGGAACCCGTCCCACTTGGGCTCGTAGAGCATGCCGCCCTGGGCCGGGAGTTCCCGGGAGAGCTTGGCCAGCATGGGGGAGACGGGGGGCATCACAGGCAGGTCCACAGCCGAAGTCTGCCCTACCCTTGAGACATGGAGAGTCCGACGGTCCGGGAGCGTGTCCTCGAAGGAGGGCTGATCTCCATCGGCCGGTACGGGCTTGCCCGAACCACCGTCGATGACGTCGCCCAGGCCTCGGGCGTCTCCCGGGCCACGATCTACCGCCATTTCCCCGGGGGTCGGGAACAGCTCGTGGCCGACACCGTCGCCTGGGAGACGAGCCGCTTCTTCCAGCGTCTCGGCGAGGCCGTGGCCGGAGCGCCGGACCTGTGCGTCCTCCTCGAGGACGCCCTCACCTTCGCCCGCGATGCGCTGGCCGAGCATGTCGTGTTCCAGAGGGTGGTGCAGACGGAGCCCGAGCGGCTCCTGCCGCTGATCACCGTGGAGGCGAACCGGATCCTCCCGATGATCGGGGCCTTTCTGGTGCCGTTTTTGGAGCGGGAACGCTTGGCCGGCCGCCTCCGGGAAGGCGCCGACATCGGCCGCACCGCCGAGTTCATCGCCCGGATGGTGTTGTCGTGCATCGGGGCGCCGGGCGTCTACGACTTCGACGACCCGGCCGAAATTCGCTTGCTGGTGCGGGAGCAGCTCCTGGCGGGAGTCCTTGCTCGGGGGACGATTCTGCCGCAGCACCCTTGACGATGAGACAAAATTAGTCTTAGCATCTCACGTATGACCTTTGAGTCCCTTTCCACGACCGAGGGACAGGGCTCACCGGAAGTGACGGCCAAGGTTGTCGACGGCGCCCTCCGTGCCATCGCCCGGTTCGGCCTCACCAAGCTCACCGTCGACGACGTCGCCCGCGAGGCCGGTATCTCCCGGGCCACCCTGTACCGCTACTTCCCGGGGCGCGGCGCCGT
>JAICGL010000666.1 GCA_025923175.1 Acidimicrobiia bacterium | reverse complement strand
TCGCCGAGCTGACCGACATCCACGTCGTCACCACGCTGATGGCCCGGGGGGCCTTCCCCGACGGCCACCCGCTGGCGCTCGGCATGCCCGGCATGCACGGCAACTACACCGCCGTCACGGCCATGCAGCGCTCCGACCTCCTCATCGCCCTCGGCTCCCGCTTCGACGACCGGGTGACGGGCAAGGTCGGCGCCTTCGCCCCGGGGGCCAAGATCATCCACGTCGACATCGACCCCGCCGAGCTCGGCAAGGTCCGCCGCCCCGACGTCGGTATCGCCGCTGACTGCCGGGCGAGCATCGAGGCGATCACCGCCGCCGTCGAGTCCTTGCTGGCCGACACGGCCACCATCGCCCCCGACCGGTCGGAGTGGAACGCCACCCTCGCCGGCTGGCAGCAGACCTATCCGCTCGCCTACGACCAGGAGGAGGACGGGCCACTCAAGCCCCAGTTCTGCATCGAGTCGCTGCGCGACAACACCCCCGAGGACACGATCGTGGTGTCCGGCGTGGGCCAGCACCAGATGTGGACCTCCCAGTACTGGAAGTTCAACCACCCATACACCTTCGTCAACTCCGGGGGGCTGGGCACCATGGGTTTCGCGGTGCCGGCCGCCATCGGCGCCAAGGTCGGCAAGCCCGACCGGTGCGTGTGGGCCATCGACGGCGACGGTTGTTTCCAGATGACCGCCCAGGAGCTCGTCACCGCCTCGGCCGAACGGGTGCCGGTCAAGGTCGCCATCCTCAACAACGCCTACCTGGGCATGGTCCGTCAGTGGCAGGAGCTCTTCTACAAGGAGCGCTACAGCGAGGTGTACCTGTCGCCCGACCTGCCCGACTACGTGAAGTGGGCTGAAGCCATGGGCTGCGTCGGGCTGCGGTGCGAGAACCCGGAAGACGTCATCGCCACGATCGAGAAGGCCAACTCGGTCGACGACCGGCCCGTCGTCATCGACTTCCGCGTCGACTACCGGGAGAAGGTGTACCCGATGGTGGCGGCCGGGACGTCGAACGACGACATCATCCTCGGCCCCGCCGAAGGGGAAGGGGGCCACTGATGGCCGCCACGAATGGAGCCGGGATCACCCACCACATCCTGTCGGTTCTCGTCGAGAACAAGCCCGCCGTCCTCACCCGGGTGACGGCCCTGTTCTCCCGCCGCGGCTTCAACATCTACTCCCTGGCGGTCAGCCCGACCGATGACGAGAGCCTGTCCCGCATGACGATCGTGGTCGACGCCGAGTCGGCCCCGATCGAGCAGGTCATCCGCCAGCTCGACAAGCTCATCAACGTGGTCGACATCCAGGAGCTCGCCGCCGGCCAGGCCGTCGAGCGTGAGCTGATGCTGGCCACCGTGCGGGCCGACGTCGCGAGTCGGGGCCAGGTGACCGAGCTGGCCGCCATCTTCGAGGCCAAGATCCTCGACGTCGGCACCGATGCCCTGACGGTGATGTGCGCCGGCACCCCCGACCAGCTCGACGCCATGGAGGATCTGCTCCGCCCATTCGGCATCACCGACCTGCAGCGGACGGGCCGGATCGCCCTTCCCCGTATTCCTCGCGCTACCGTCCGGCTCGCCGCGGTACCTGAATCCGCCTAGAAGCCGAGAGTCAGTCCTAGGAGGCTGCCATGCCCGTCACCATCTACTACGACGACGACGCCGACCTCGGGCTGATCGCGGACAAGAAGGTCGCCATCCTCGGCTACGGGTCCCAGGGTCACGCCCACGCCCTCAACCTCCGCTCCTCGGGCGTCGATGTGCGCGTCGGTCTGCGGGAGGGCTCGGGGTCGTGGGCCAAGGCCGAGGCCGCCGGCCTCCAGGCGGCGACGATGGCCGACGCCTGCGCCGAGGCCGACATCATCATGGTGCTCCTGCCCGACACGGAACAGGCCAAGGCCTACAAGGAGTGGATCGAGCCGAACCTGCGCGATGGCGACTCGCTGGCCTTCGCCCACGGCTTCAACATCCACTTCGGCCAGATCACCCCGCCGGCGGGCGTCGACGTGTGGATGATCGCCCCGAAGGGGCCGGGCCACCTCGTACGCCGCACGTTCGAGGACGGGGGCGGCGTCCCGGCGCTCGTCGCCGTCCACCAGGACGCCACCGGCAAGGCCAAGGAGACCGCCCTGGCCTACGCCAAGGCGATCGGCGGGACCCGGGGCGGTGTCCTCGAGACGACCTTCCGGGAAGAGACCGAGACCGACCTCTTCGGCGAGCAGGTCGTCCTCTGCGGCGGGCTCACCGAGCTCATCAAGGCGAGCTATGAGACGCTCGTCGACGCCGGCTACGCGCCGGAGTCCGCCTACTTCGAGTGCCTCCACGAGGTGAAGCTCATCGTCGACCTCATCTACGAGGGCGGCATCTCCAACATGCGGTTCTCCATCTCCGACACCGCCGAGTACGGCGACATGACCCGGGGCCCCCGCATCGTCACCGACCAGACGCGCGCCGAGATGAAGAAGATCCTCTCCGAGATCCAGAGCGGCGAGTTCGCCAAGGAGTGGATCGCCGAGAACCAGAACGGCCGGCCGAAGT
>JAICGL010000665.1 GCA_025923175.1 Acidimicrobiia bacterium | reverse complement strand
GCCGCTCGTCCATCTCGACCCGGGCCGCCCGGGCGTTGGCTTCTTCGATCCCGGCGGTGGCGCCGAGCAGGGCGAGCGAGTCCACGAGCTCGGGCCGGTCGAGCGCCACCCGGAGAGCCAGGCGCCCGCCAAGGGAGTAGCCAATCCACGTCGCCGCTTCGGGGCCCGCAACATCCGCCACAGCGTCGGCTACCGCCCCGGCGGCGACCTCGAACGGCATGCGGGCCTGCGCCGATGCGCTCCCGGCCGGGCCATGCCCGGGAAGCGTCACCCGCACGATCTCGTACGGCCCGTCGAGCCCGGCGACCAGGCCGTCCCACGACCCCGGCCCCTGGGTGAAACCGTGCAGCAGCACCAGCCGCCGCCCCGGCCCGCCATCCACGCTCACGTCGATCTCGGCCATCGCATCGATGCTGCCACGGAGGGACGTAAGTCGAAGCAAGGGAGTCGGCGGTGACCGTGAGCACGGCCTGCGCCCGCACGCTGGTCGACGAGTTCGCCCGGGCGGGCCTCACCGATGCCGTGCTGGCACCGGGCTCGCGTTCGGCGCCGCTGGCGCTGGCGCTGGCCGACGATGGGCGGATCCGGCTCCACGTCCACCTCGACGAGCGGTCGGCAGCGTTCTTCGCTCTGGGGGCCGCCAAAGCGTCGGGGCGACCGACGCTCGTGCTGTGCACATCGGGGACGGCCGCCGCCCACCTCCACCCGGCCGTCCTCGAAGCCGACCACTCCCGGGTTCCGCTGATCGTCTGCACCGCTGACCGGCCGGCCGAGCTGCGCGACACCGGCGCGCCCCAGACCACCGACCAAATCCGCCTCTACGGCGCAGCAGTCCGGTTCTTCGTCGAGCTTCCCGCCGACGGCGACCCTGCCGCCCGGGCGGCCTGGCGCCCGATCGCCGCCCGGGTCTGGGCAGAAGCCACCGGCCCGCCCGCCGGGCCCGTCCACCTCAACGTCGCGTTCCGCGAACCTCTGGTGCCATCGAGTTCTGAGGCGGACTCCGCTGCTGTCGAGCCCGGCCGGATGGACGGGCGGCCCTGGACCGTCTCGCACCGGCCTGTGGCCACGGCGTTGTCGGCGCAGGACGCAGCGGAACTGACCGAGCGGATCCTTGCGGCCGAGCGGGGGTTGGTGGTGGCGGGATGGGGGAGCCCGGCCGAGGCGTCCGACGTGGCGGCCTGCCTGCAGTGGCCGTTGCTGGCGGACGCGATTTCCGGTCTGCGCAGTCCAGCCGCCGGCACCGGATCGCGGCACCCCAAGGGGTTGCATGTCGTGACCACGTACGAGGCACTGCTCCGGGTGCCGGCGTTTGCCGAGGGCCATCGGCCTGATCTCGTGATCCGGTTCGGCGGGCCGCTCACGTCGAAGACGGCCATGACATGGCTCGACGCCTCGATCCCGCAGATCCTCGTCGATCCCGACGGGGCGTGGCTTGACCCGCAGCGGGCCGCGACCGAACGGGTGCCCGCTCTTCCCGACCTCGGGCTCGTCCTCGATGGCGGACGCATCCCCACGCCCGCCGCGACCGACTGGCTTGAAGCGTGGCGCGGCGCCGAAGCGACTGCTCGCCATGCACTCGACGCGTTCCTCGACGGCGAGGATGATCCGTTCGAGGGGCGAGTGGCGCGGGACGTCGCGACGGCGTGCGCACTGTCGCCTTCGAACCCGGCTCTGGTCGTGGCTTCGAGCATGCCGGTGCGGGACCTCGAGGCCTTCGCCACGCAGATTCCGGCCCGTGTCTTCGGCAATCGCGGGGTGAATGGGATCGACGGTCTCGTCTCAACCGTTCTCGGTGTCGCCGCCGGGGGCAGCGGTGGACCGCCGGAACGGAGGAGCGGGCCGGTGGTCGGCCTCCTGGGGGATCTCGCCTTCCTGCATGATGCAGGCGGCCTGCTCGGGGCGGCGGGGCGCGGACTCGACGCCGTATTCGTCGTCGTCGACAACCGGGGGGGTGGGATCTTCTCCTTCCTCCCCCAGGCCGGGTTGCCGTCGGAGCGGTTCGAGTTGCTGTTCGGCACTCCGCCGGAAGCCGACTTGGCGGAAGTGGCGCAGGCCTACGGGGTGCCGACGGAGCGGGTGGATCGGGCGTGGGATGTGGCGCCGGCGGTGGAGCGAGCCATCGCCGCCAAAGGTATCCGTGTTGTGGTGGTGCCGACGGGGGGTCGCACGGCCAACGTCGATCGGCACCGACAGGCCTGGGCTGAGGTGGTCGACGCGGTCAACAAGTCAATGGCCTGAGGCCACCATAGGGTGCAACCGGTCGCGCTCGGCGAGCATTCACGGCCGTCGACACGGCTCGAGCGCAACCGGTCGCGTTTGGAGACGGGGTGTCGAGCCCGACCGGGCGCGACGGTACGGGTTAGCCGGGAAGCGCGCCGACGGCGGCGAGCATGGGGCGGAGCTTGGCTTCGGTCTCGGCCCATTCGGCGTCGGGGTCGGAGCCGGCGACGATGCCGGCACCGGCGACCAGGCGAGCCCGGGGGCCGTCGAGTTGGGCGCCGCGCAGGGCCACGGCCCATTCGCCGTCGCCGTTGGCGT
>JAICGL010000664.1 GCA_025923175.1 Acidimicrobiia bacterium | reverse complement strand
CCGGCCGACCGTGCTGGTCAGCGCCGGCCGGCGAGGCCTGGAGCTCGAGCTCTCCCCCGCCGATCTCGCCACCTTGTCGTGCGGTACGTTCGCCGCGCTGGCGACTACTTGAGCCCTACAGGCGCATCGAGGCGGAACTACGGGTTATAGCCCGGACGCGTCATTCTGAAAATGATCCTCGCCGGGGCGGGGCGTGGGCCCGACACTGAGCCTCAATGGCCCTCGTCACCGCCCGCACGCAGCTCACCCTCTCATCCGGCGACGCGGAATTCGTTCCGTTTCCCACCACCGTCCTGATCGCCGACGACGACCCGTCGGTCCGGCGGCTGCTCCGCATCGCCTTCGAGCTCGATGGGTTCCGCACCATCACCGCTTCCGATGGTGACGAAGCCATCGCGGCGCTCCGGCTGCACCAGCCGGCGGTCGTGATCGTCGACGCCGCCATGCCCGGCTGCAACGGCACCGCCGTGTGCCGGACGCTGCGCCAGGAACAAGGCTGGGGGCCGACGGTGGTCATGCTGACCGGCCGCACCGACGTCGCCGACCGCCTCGCTGCCTTCGAGTGCGGCGTCGACGACTATCTCGAGAAGCCCATCAAAGTGGTCGAGCTCGTCGAGCGGGTCCGCTACCACCACGAGGCCGACGCCCTCCGCAGCTCCGGCAGCCGGCTCCTCGGCAGTGTCGAGGTCTACGACGATCTGCGCCGGCGCCTGGAATCCGCCCAGCCGGTGGCCGTGGTGATGACCGAGATCCAGGGCCTGCGCCCCTACACCCGCCACTACGGCTTCGCCCGGGGCGAGTCGCTGGTCGGCGCCGTAGCCGACCTCCTCCTCGAGCTCGCCAGGCTGGAGAGCGACGGCCTCGCCGGGCGCCTCGGCGCTCAGGACTTCATCACGCTGGTCGACCCGGCCCGGGCCGAGGACTTCACCGCCGCGCTGCACTCCACCTTCGAGGCCCGGCGCTCGTCGTTCTACGACCCGGTCGATGTCCTCCGGGGCTGGATCGACGTCACCGACCGGACGGGCCGGACCCACCGGCACCGGCCGGTGCGCCTGGCCGTCGGGGTGGCCGCCAGCAACCCGCCGCACTCACTCCACCACCTCGACCTGCTCGAGCGGGCGGCAGAGCTGGCCTGTTACGCCCGCACGGCCAAGGTTGGCCCCATCGCCTTCGACCGGCGCGGAGCGGTGTCCTAGGTCCCCTTACTTCTTACGAGGGCCGAGCCGGACCTCGACCCGGGTCCCGTCGGCGGCGCTGCGCACCCGGAGCTGGCAGCCCTCCATGTCGAGCACCCGGAAGGCGGAGCGGAGGGCGAAGCGTCGCTGGGACTCGTCGAGGTCGAGGGCCGGCGCCACCGCAGTGACGAGACCCCCCACCGCCATCGCCACCGTCACCGACCCGGCCGGTGAGTGCAGGGCCTCGAAGAGGATCTCCAGCCCGAGGCGGACCCGTTCGGGGTCACCGACGAACGTGTCGTCGTCGCGGTCGGCGCCGCGCGTGATCTCGACGACCATGTCGTGGGCGGCCGCCGCCTGCCGGGCCACGGTGGCACCGTGCACAGGCTCGACCCGCCGGGACGACCCGTCGCCGTCGACGGCCTCGAGCACCCGCACCAGCCAGGCGACCCGGGCGGCCTGCCGCTCGATGACGGCGGTCAGGTCGGCCAGCACGATCTCGTCGAGCTCGTGGCGGCGGCGGGCCAGCAGCTCGCTGGCACCTTGCAGCGAAGCCAGGGCGCTCTTGAACTCGTGGACCAGGGCGCCGACGAACTCGGCGTGGGATCCGGTGGTGAGCCGCCGCCGAGGCGGGGCGTACGACACGACCTCGTCCAGATCGCAATCCAGCGACGACGCCACACCACGCACCAAGCGACCTCCGGTTCGACGGGGGTCGGCGAGGGGCGGGTTCACGACTGGCTCGCCACCGTCCACGTGACCACATACGGACGGGGGGTCATTGCCTCCACACACCGACGGATTGGTTTCCGTTGTTCAGTCGAACGTAGGGGTCGTCCCGCGACTGGGCAACGCCCCGAAACCGGCGTTCTCGGCATGTCGCTTCGAGGTGCGGTGAAACCGAAGTCCCTTTATCCAGATTGGGTTTCCGGGCTAGTTAGCAACCTCTCCCAGCCCGGAGCGCGGCTACTCGCCTTGCCAGTTCGGCTTGCGCTTCTCGGCGAAGGCCGTCGCCCCTTCGATGGCGTCCTTGGAGCTGAAGACCTCCTGGAAGAACTGCTGCTGCCATTGCCAGAACTCGGCGTCGGGCTTCGTGAACCCGTCGACGAGGACGGCCTTCGACGCGGCCAGGGCCAGCGGAGCGTTGGCGGAGATCGTCTCGGCCAGGGTGAGCGCCTCCTCGACGGCGCTGCCGGCGTCGGTCAGCCGGTCGACGAGACCGATGCGATGACCCTCCTCGCCGCTGATCGGCTTGCCGGTGAGGGCCAGCAGCGCCGACTGGCCGAGCCCGACCCGCCGGGGCAGGCGCAGCAGGGCCCCGGCGCCGGCGAAGAGGCCGACGCCGACCTCGGGGATGCCGAGCTTGGCT
>JAICGL010000663.1 GCA_025923175.1 Acidimicrobiia bacterium | reverse complement strand
TTTCGACTTCGGCCAGGCCGATGAGGCGGCGCAGCGTGCTGGGGGAGCGCTGCTTCTTCGGGGCGGGCGGGGAAGGGGCTGGAGTATTTGCCTTGCCGACGGAAGGCGCGGCTCTGGTCGCTGTGGCGCGGGGCTCGGGCGTTTCCGCTTTCCGGCGGCGGGCTGCCTCGTACTGGGCGTAGCCGCCGGGGGCGTGGGCGGCGCCGCCGTGGCCGTCGAGGACGAGCGCCTCTTCGGCGGTCCGCTCGAGCAGGGCGCGGTCGTGGCTCACGATCACCAGCGAGCCCGGCCAGGTCTCGAGGAAGTCTTCGAGGGCGCGCAGCGTGTCGAGGTCGAGATCGTTGGTGGGCTCGTCGAGGAGGAGCACGTTGGGGAACGACGTCAGGGCCAGCAGGAGTTGCAGCCGGCGGCGCTCGCCACCCGACAATGTGCTGACGGTGGCCCACTGGAGGTCGGAGTCGAACCGGAACCGCTCCATGAGCCGCGCCTGCTCCCAGCCGGGCTGCGCCTCCTTTCCGGCCACTACCTCCCGGACCCGCTGGTCGGGGTCGATGTCACGCCCCGTCTGGTCGTAGTACGAGAGCGCGACCGTGCCGGCCGTCTCGACCCGTCCCTCGATGGGAGTGAGCCGCCCGGCGAGGATGTCGAGCAGCGTCGTCTTGCCCGACCCGTTGGGTCCGACGATGGCGAGCCGCCCGCCGGGCTCCAGGTCGACGTCGAGTTTCCGGAAGAGCCACGGCGTCGCCTGACCCGGCCCTTCGCCGTCCTCGCCGCCGAAATGGTGACCGCCGCCGTGCAACGTGATGACCTTGTCTCCCAAACGGGGTGTCGGGGTGGGCTTCGCTCCTGCGCCACCTCCGCCAGTCCAGCCGGTCGGTCCGCCGGGGCCGAGGTCGATCGGGCCCGTCCCACTGGCGGCGGTTGACGGTCCGCCCTCGACGATCGCCGTGGCCGCGGCGATGCGGGCCTTGGGCTTCCTGGTCCGGGCGGGGGCGCCGCGCCGCAGCCAGGCGAGTTCGGCCCGGGCGAGGTTGCGACGCACCGCTTCGACGCCGGCCTCCTGCTCGACGCGAACGGCCCGGGCCTCGAGATACGAGGCGTAGCCGCCGTCGTGCGTGTAGGCGCGGCCCCGGTCCAGCTCCAGCATCCGGGTCGTCACCCGGTCGAGGACGTGACGGTCGTGGGTCACCAGCACCAGACCGCCCCGGAAGCGGGCCAGGCGCGCCTCCAGCCAGGCGATGGCGTCGATGTCGAGGTGGTTGGTGGGCTCGTCGAGGATCAGCAGATCGACCTCCGATACCAGCACCCGGGCCAGGGCCACCCGCTTGCCCTGCCCACCCGACAGCGTGGCGACGTCGGCGGCGGCCAGCCCGCCCATCCCCAGCCGCTCGAGGATCTCGGCCGCCTCCCACCCTGAGCCGACCGCTGCTCGCACCGAACCGGCCGGCAGCACCGGCTGCTGATCGAGGAACCCGACCCGCAGACCCCGGCTGCGGCGCACGAGACCCGACTCCGGCTCGGCCGACCCGGCCAGCACCCGCAGGAGCGTGGACTTGCCCGTCCCGTTGATGCCGACGACGCCGAGACGGTCGCCCGCCGACACGGTCAACGACAGCGACTCGAACAGCGCTCGGTCGGGGCGGCGGGCCGACACCCGCTCGAGGTCGACCAGGATCTCGGGCACTACGTCAAGGTAGCGAGCGCCTGGTCGAGATCGGCGATCAGGTCGGCTGCCGCCTCGATGCCCACCGACAGCCGCACCAGCGCCGGATCGGCCGCCAGATCGGTGCCCTGCATGGCGAAGTGGCTCATCGTCGGCGGATAGGAGATGAGCGACTCGACGCCGCCCAACGACCCGCCGAGGGCGAACACCCGGGTCGCGGCGCAGACCGCCTTCGCCGCCTCCTCGCCGCCGGCCAGTGTGAACGACACCATCCCGCCGAACCCCGCCATCTGCTTGACGGCCACGTCGTGGCCCGGATGCGACATCAGCCCCGGGTAGTGCACCGCAGCCACGGCAGGATGTCCCGCCAGGAACTGTGCGACGGCGATGGCGTTGGCACCGTGCCTGTCCATCCGCACCGCCAGTGTCTTGACGCCCCGCAGGATCAGGAAGACGTCGACAGGGCCCGGCACCGCGCCGGCCGCCCGCTGGACCAGACCGATCCGTTCGGCTGCCTCGTCCGACGACGTCCCCGCCCAGCCACCTAGCACATCCGAGTGGCCGCCGAGGTACTTCGTGGTCGAGTGCACCACGACGTCAGCGCCGAGGCTCAGCGGTTGCTGGAGGTAAGGGGAGGCCAGCGTGTTGTCGACCACCGTCCACGCCCCCCGCCCGCGGGCGACCGCCGCAACCGCGGCGATGTCGATGATCTCCAGGCGGGGGTTTGTCGGGCTCTCCACCCACACCATGCGGGTTTCCTCCCGCCAGGCGGCGTCGATCGCCCCGGGGTCGGTGAGATCGGCGGGCGTGAACGAGAGGCCGCCGTCCTCCCACACCTCACGCAGCAGACGGTAGGTGCCGCCGTAGAGGTCCCGCGACACC
>JAICGL010000662.1 GCA_025923175.1 Acidimicrobiia bacterium | reverse complement strand
CGGCGGCCGGGTCCCGTGTGGCGGCCCGAGATCGGGCGAAGTCACGGGAGCGGGGGTGACGGGCGGGCTGCCCCTGGCCGGGCTCGCCGGCGGGCGGCCCTTCGGCGCTGAGCCGCAGTTCGTTGTGGACCGTGCCGGCGACCACCATGCCCAGGTAGAACCGCTCCCAGCCCCAGGCGGCCGCCACCGGCGCTTCGGTCAGGAGCAAATCCGCGAGATCGGCCCAGCCGTCGTCCACCAGCCGGTGCTCGACGATCCAGTAGCTGTCGGTGGAGTCAACGACGAGGAGCGGCACACGGTCGATGTAGCGGACCGGCCGCCCGTCCCCGTCGGCCAGGTCCTGGCCCGGATTCCGGATGTCGGGGATGTTGCCTTCGAAGTCGCTCTCCACCCGGACGGGCGAGAAGGCATCGACCGTCGGCGCCCAGGCGAAGTAGCGCTCCAGCATGACCCGCGCCTGTTCGACCATTTCGCCCTGGCCCTGACCGCGGGCCACGTCCTGGTCGAACGCCTGGAGGGCCCGGGGCAGCACGATGGCCCGGGGCCACTCCCACATGCCGGGGAAGTACCAGACGGACAGGGCGTGCCGCACAGCCCGGCTGAGGTCGAACGGCACGCTGTGAGGCTCGAGGTTCTGCCGGTTCGGCGATCCGAGATCCCACGCCCGGCGGCAGCGACGGAACCACACCCGCTGCCCGGGGCCGATGAGATGAACGAGCCGCATGGGGGCCCCGGGGCAGCCTCAGCAGATGCGGGGCAAAGGGTCGCCGACCAGCATGTCGACGATGCGGGTGCCGCCGAAGCTCGTCCGCAGCAACACGAGCCCGGGCGGGTCGTCTCCGGTGTGACCGATCACGGCGGCATCCTGCCCAAGCGGGTGGGAACGCAACGCCGCCAGCGCGGTGTCGGCCACGCCTCCGTCGACGATGGCCACCAGCCGCCCCTCGCAGGCCACGTACAGCGGGTCGATACCGAGGATCTCGCTCGCCCCGGTCACCTCGGGCCGCACCGGCACCGAGGCTTCGTCGACCACGACGGCCACCGACGCGGTCTTGGCGACCTCGTTGAGGATGGTGGCGACGCCGCCCCGCGTGGCGTCCCGCATGGCGTGCACACCCTCCGGCACGGCATCGAGCAGCGTGGCGATCAACCCGTTGAGCGCGGCGGTGTCGGAGGCGAGGTCGGATTCGATGTCGAGCTCGCCGCGGGCCAGCAGCACGGTGATGCCGTGGTCGCCGATGGACCCGGAGACGATGACGGCGTCCCCGGGCTTGACCCGTGCCGCCCCAAGTTCGATGTCCCGCTCGAGCACTCCGACGCCGGCGGTGTTCACGTAGCAGCCGTCGGCCTTGCCCCGCTGGACGACCTTGGTGTCGCCGGTCACGATCTGCACGCCGGCGGCGGCCGCCGCCTCGGCCATCGTCCGGACGATCAGCTCGAGGTCGGCGACCGGGAACCCTTCCTCGAGGATGAACCCGGCTGACAACCACATCGGGCGGGCGCCCGAGACGGCCAGATCGTTGACCGTCCCGTTCACGGCCAGGTCGCCGATGTTGCCTCCGTTGAAGAACAGCGGGGAGACGACGTACGAGTCGGTCGTGAAGGCCAGCCGCTGCCCTCCGGCGGTGAGGATCGCCTGGTCCTCGAGCGGCTCGAGCAGCGGGTTGCGGAAATGGTCGAGGAAGATCGCCTCGACGAGCGTGTGCGTCGCTTTGCCGCCCGAGCCGTGGGCCAGGGTGATTCGCTCCTCCTTGACCCTGGGCTTGCGCGCCCTGGCCCGCTCGATGCGGGCCAGAACCTCTTCCTCGCGGCTGCGGTGCTCCTGGCCAGGTCGCCGGCCGAGCGCCTCATCCTCTTCGGCTTCGGCGACGGCCTGCTCGGCCCAGGGAGCAGAGATCTGCTCGCTCACGCGGAGGTGACCTCCATCACCCGCTTCCGGGTGAAGCGACCGAAGTTGTAGTACGCCGCGCAGGCGCCCTCGGAGGACACCATGCACGTCCCGATCGGCGTTTCAGGAGTACAGGCGGTGCCGAACACCTTGCAGTCGTACGGCTTGATGACGCCCTTCAAGACCTCGCCGCACTGGCAGGCCTTTGGGTCGGCCACCCGCACGCCCGGCACCTCGAAGATGACCTCGGCGTCGTAGGCGGCGTAGGAGTCGCGCAGCTTGAGCGCCGACTGCGAGATGAACCCCAGGCCGCGCCACTCGAAGTAGGGCCGCAGCTCCATGGTCTCGTTGATGACCTGGAGGGCCTTCACGTTCCCGTCCCAGGGCACGACTCGCGAGTACTGGTTCTCCACCTCGGAGCGGCCCTCGGTCAGCTGCTTGAGGATCATGTAGACCGACTGCAGCACGTCGAGCGGTTCGAACCCCGCGCACACCAGCGGCTTGCCGTGGGTGTGGGAGATGAAGTGGTACGGCCGGCAGCCGATCACCGTCGACACGTGACCGGGGCCGATGAACCCGTCGAGCCGCAGGTCGGGCGAGTCGAGGATCGCTTTGATGGCCGGGATGATCGTGACGTGGTTGCAGAAGATCGAGAAGTTCTCGAT
>JAICGL010000661.1 GCA_025923175.1 Acidimicrobiia bacterium | reverse complement strand
TTTGATCATCAAAGGGGAGGTTAGGACGGGCGCCACCGGGCCGGGAACTCGGCCGAAGGCTCGGCAGCTTCACCTGGCCCCCAGGTTGCAGGCCCCCTGGTTGCCCTCTGGGGTCTCGAGGTCGTGGTCGACCCCGAGCACCGGGGCATCGGCGTCGAGGTGGCGCTGGTGGAGGCGGCGCTGGAGCATGCCGCCGAACAGGGTGGCGGCACCGTGCACTTCTGGGTTTTCCGGCCGACCCAGATCCACGACGCCCTGGCCCACCGGATGGGCTTCAGCCGGGGCAGGGAGTTGCTCCAGATGCGCCGCCCGCTGCCCCATCCCGAGGCACCCCTGTGGCCGCCCGGCACCGTCGTGCGCCGCTTCGTCCCGGGCAAGGACGAAGACGCCTGGCTGGCCGTCAACAACCGGGCCTTCGAGGGCCACGTCGAGCAGGGCGGGTGGGACCGGTCCATCCTGGCCCAGCGCCAGAGCGAGCCCTGGTTCGACCCGTCGGGTTTCCTCCTCGCCGAGCGCGGCGGTGAGCTGGCCGGCTTCTGCTGGACCAAGGTCCATCCCGGCGGGCTGGGCGAGATCTACGTCATCGCCGTCGACCCCGGTGCCCAGGGGACCGGCCTCGGCAAGGCGCTCGTCCTCGGCGGGCTGGCAAACCTGGCCGAGCGCGGTGTCACCACCGGCATGCTCTACGTCGACGCCGCCAACGAAGGTGCAGTCGGCCTCTACCGCCACCTCGGCTTCGAGGTCCACCACGTCGACCGGGCCTACGTGGCCGAACTGCACTGACATGACGACCCGCTACGCCGCGACACCCGACGAGATCGCAGCGCTCCTGGCCGAGTGGGGAGAGCCGGGCTACCGGGCGCGTCAGGTCTGGGAGGGTTTGTACAAACGGCGGGCAGCGCTCGAGGAGCTCACGAACCTTCCCCTCGCGCTGCGGTCCCGGCTCGGTGAAGCGCTCCCTCTCGCCCTCGAGCAGGTTCACTGCAGCTCCGCCGACGACGGCGAAACGACGAAATGGCTCTGGGCGGCCGGGAGTGACGGCGCATCGATCGAGACCGTGCTCATGCGCTATCCCGCCCGGGCGACCGTGTGCGTCTCCACCCAGGCCGGATGCGCCATGGCCTGTTCGTTCTGCGCCACCGGGCAGGCCGGCTTCGAACGGCACCTCACGGCCGGGGAGGTCGTCGAGCAGGTGGCGCGGGCCCAGCACGCCAGCCCGTCCCGGGGGACGGGGGGTGTCCCCCCGACAACGGCGGCGGGAGCCGCTCGGAAACGCGTGGGCAACGTCGTCTTCATGGGGATGGGGGAGCCGCTGGCCAACTACGACGCCACCTGGGCGGCCGTGGAACGTCTCCACGACGACTTCGGCATCTCGGCCCGCCACATCACGGTGTCCACGGTGGGGGTCGTGCCCGGAATGCGGCGCCTGTCCCGGGAACACCTGCCAGTCACGCTGGCCGTGTCGCTCCACGCCCCGGACGACGCGCTGCGCAACGAGCTCGTCCCGCTCAACCGCCGCTATCCCCTCGCCGAGGTGCTGGCCGCCGCCCGGGAGTACCTGGCGGCGTCGGGGCGCCGGCTCAGCTTCGAATACGCCATGATCGGCGGCGTCAACGACGCCCCGGCCCAAGCGGACGCCCTGGCCCGGCGGCTCCGGGGCTTCTCCCCGGCGGCGCACGTCAACCTCATCCCCCTCAACCCCACACCGGGGTACGGCGTGCCGGCCAGCCCGCCCTGGCGGGTGGCGGCCTTCGCCGAGCGGCTCCGCCAGGGCGGCGTCGGGGCCACCGTCCGCCGCAACCGGGGCACCGACATCGACGCCGCCTGCGGCCAGCTCCGGACCCGTCACGGGCTCGCCGTGTCCTCGAAGCTGGATGACCCTGTCAGAATGGGGCAGCAACGAGGAGGATCCTGACCGTGGCCGGACCGCAGCGCTTCTTCGACCCGTCCCAACCGCAGACGCTCCAGATCGCCACGATCCTGCTCTACCTGGACGCCGTGTTCGCCCTCCTGGCGCTCGGCTCCATCTCGCTGCTCTTCGCCGGCGCCTACGGCGGGGCGGGGTACGGGATGGCCAACGGCAAGAAGTGGGGCTACGGCCTGGGAATCGGAGTCGCCGTGCTCCGGCTGCTCTTCCTATTCGGCGGGTCGTCGCTCGACGTCGTCCTCCGCGTCCATACCATCGAGCTGATGTTCGCCGTGGCCCTGCTGGCCCTGCTGCTCCACCCCCAGAGCCGGGAGTACCAGAAGATCTGGTACTCATAGTTCCCCGGTCGCTCGCCGGCGCCGGACCCGACGCGGCGGACAGACTCTGATCACCGCCCAGGTGAAGACGCACGACGCCAGGGAGGAGAAGGCCAGGTTGGCGACGAGAGCCCAGCTGTAGCTGATCCCCAGGTCGTGAAGGTGCCGGGCCTTGGCGGTGCCATCGGCCCGAAGGCGAGTTCCCAAGCCGCGCCGGCCGTTCCGATGACCTGGCTCCCGCCCGCCGCAGCCCAGGGGAGAAGGCATCGCCGCGCACCTCGGCAAGCCTGCGGCAACGGTATCGCCGGCGC
>JAICGL010000660.1 GCA_025923175.1 Acidimicrobiia bacterium | reverse complement strand
TTCACGGCAGCGTCCGTGTCCTCCACTGCGAGGTACACGGCCCAGTGGGCCGGGACGCCCTCGGGCAGGAAGCCGGTGGAGTCCATGATCCCGGCCACCGCTGCCTCGCCCTCGCCGAGGGTCGTGTAGCGGAAGTCGGAGGTGTCGCTCATCGTTTTGGCGTCCCAGCCGAAGACGTCTTTGTAGAACTTCACTGCGGCGTCGTAGTCGCGGGTGTGCAGCTCGAACCAGGCGGGCGCGCCAGGCTCGGCGAGGACGCCCATGCCCTTGTGGGTGCCGGGTTGCCACATCCCGATGGCGGCGCCGCCGGCGTCGGTGACGACCGCCATGCTTCCCATGTCGTCGAGCGCCATGGCCTCCACAATCACGCCCCCACCGTTGGCCTTGGCGGCGGCGACGGTGGCCTCGGCGTTCTCTACTGCCAGGTACACGTTCCAGGTGTCCGGGACGCCGGCGGTGCCGTCGTTCTTCATGCCGCCTGCGACGAGGCTGTCACCCTTCAGGAAGCTGAAGTAGCCGCCGTACTGCTCGTCGGGCTCGGTCGAGGTCCAGCCCATGAGCTCCTCGTAGAACGCCCGGCTCCTGGCGGGGTCGGAGGTGAACAGGTCGATCCAGATCGGGGCGCCGATAGGGGCAGATTCACGCTTGGGCACAGGAGGCTCCTTCTCTCCGGATGTTCCGTCACCGGTTCCGACGATGGCCGGAACCGGAACTCATCGGTCCGCGCTCAGGTAGGCCCGCAGCTGCTGCGGGGATGGTTTTCGTAGCCGGGTGCGAGAGGCTCCTCGTGGCGGGCGGCGCAGTCCAGCTCCCACCGCAGCGGCCAGGGATTCGGCAGGCACCCGTTGAGCTCCGAGCTCTGCTGCGCCATCACCGGCGCCGGCTGCCCTCGACGCGGGCACTGCACGGCGGGGTGGTGCTGGCCGAGCAGATGGCCGACCTCGTGGTTGACGAGCATCCGCCGGTACGTGTCGAGGTCACCCGTCCACTTGGGGCTGGCATTCCGCCACCGGTCGGCATTGAGGGCGACCACCGGCCCGTTCTGACAGCTGAACCTCCCCCCGACGTCATACGGCCGGCACAACCGATCGACCTCGGGCCCCTCCGCCAGCACGACCCGATACGGCGCATCGTCCCGGAACACAAACGTGAACCCGGCCCCCTGCCACCCCCTGGGATCGGTCAGCGTCTCCCTGACGACATCATCAAACCCCGCCGTACCCGGATCCGCCGTTTGTGCCTCGACCTGAAGTTCGATCCGAACCGGCAGCTGCACCGTCCGTCTCGCCGAGGTCGGGGGAGCCGACGGAATTGGTGCCGGAGCCGAGGATGTAGACGGCGACGGCGCGGACGAGGACGGAGCAGACGAGGACGGGGCCGACGAGGACGGGGCCGACGAGGATGGGGCCGAGGACGACGGGCCTGTCGTCTCGCTCCTCGGAGGCCGCGCCTCCTCAACCGCCGGCGACGCACACGCGGTGGCCAGCAGCAACGCCCATCCGACCCGATATCTCCTCAGCCGCACGCTTCAATGCTGCCACCGAATGGATCGGAACTATTCGACGACGACCGTCCCGGTCATCGAGGTGTGGCGCTGCAGAAGTACGGATAGCGGCCGGGCCGGTCAAAGAACGTGGCTGAAGTTCTTCCCCCGGCCGTCCATCTGCCCGTCGAACTTCCCGTCGGCGGTGTGCGCGCCTTTCGGACCCGGCTCACTCCCGGATGACGAATCAGCTCAGACGACCACGTTGTCCTCGCCGATCATGATGATCGCGCGGTCCGTGTCGACGAACTTGGGGACGTCGTCCATGACGGCCGCCCACTCGGGAGTGGCGAGCGATTGCGCCATGCTCTCGTCGTCGTCCCAGGCGAGCACGGCGACTCCGTCGTAGGGAGGATCGCCGTTCTCATCGGGTAGGCACATGTTCTGCACGTAAGAGCGCAGACCGGGAACTTTGCCTGTGATCTCGGCATGGGTGGTGTTCCAGTACTTCCGCCACTCCTCGGGGCTCAGGTCCGGACGCCTCACCATCAGTCCGATCATCTTTTTCATGTGCCCTCCCCTGCGCGGTGCGGCGAAACGGGGATTATCGCAGAGATCCCGGCCTTCCGGGAGACGACGTCGTCACGACAATCACTGATGGTGACCCCAAGCGCCGCCGCCCGGGGTCAGCATTCGGAGGACATCGCCGGCCCGCAGTCGCACTGTGCACTTGTCCGGCAAACGCTCCGCCCGAGACTCGTCCCCGGCCGGCAGGAGCCAATTCTCCCCTGGCGCCCCGGGCCCTCCGCCGGCCAGACCCCACGGCTGGCTGGTCCGCCTCTCGGTGATCAGGCTGATCGTGCAGTCCTCGAGCAACTGGAGGTCCCGTTCGATGCCGTCGCCCCCAGCGGTGAGGCCGGTGCCACCGCTCCCCCGCCGAAGTCGGTAGCGCAAGACCCTGAGCGGAAAAGCCCTCTCCAAGGCTTCGATGGGCGTGTTCTTCGTGTTCGTCATTCCGGTGTGGACGCCGCTCATGCCGGTGCCGGAGGGGCGGGCGCCCTGGCCGCCGGCGAT
>JAICGL010000659.1 GCA_025923175.1 Acidimicrobiia bacterium | reverse complement strand
TCAGGGTCAACTCTTCGAGACGTTCGCTCTTCACGATGTCCTCGACGGCGTCCTGCACCTGCGGTGAAACGAGGATCTCCCCGTCGGAGGCCTCGTCGCAGAGCCGGGAGGCCAGGGCCACGACCCGGCCGATGGCGGTGTAGTCGCGGCGCGCCTGGAAGCCAACCTCCCCGAGCGTGGCGTAACCGAGGGCGATGCCGACGCCGAAGCCGACCTCGTGGCCGAGACGGGCCCAGCGCTGCTTGACCGTTCCCATGGCGTCTCGCATCGCGACGGCCAGGCGCACGGCCGATTCCGCCGGGTTGTCGCAGGGGACCGGGTCGTTGAAGAACACCATGAAGCCGTCGCCGGCGAAGTGCCCGACGGTTGCGTTGAAGGCCGTGACGAGCTCGCCCGTCACCTCGTGGAACTCGGCCAGCGCGGCCATGAACTCTTCCGGCTCCGTCGCCTCCGAGAAGGCGGTGGAACCCCGCAGGTCGCAGAACAGCACCGCCACCTTGCGTCGGTGGCTCGTGAGAGCGCTGTCGTCGGTCGACGACTCGATGAGCTCGACCAGCTGCGGGGAGAGGAAGCGGCGGAGGCGGCCGGCCTGGCGCTGGATGATGTCGTGGTAGTGCTTGACCCGCAGGAGAGACCGCACCCGGGCGAGGAGTTCGGCCTGGTCGAACGGCTTGGCGAGGAAGTCGTCGGCTCCGGCGTCGAGCCCCTTGACCTTGTCCTTCGTCTCGCTGGCCGTGATGAGAATGATGGGCAGATGGGCAGTAGCCGGCTGGTCCCGCAGCCGGCGGCAGACCTCATAGCCGTCCATACCACGCATGAGAATGTCGAGCAGGACGAGGTCGGGAGGCTCCTCGTCGACGAGCGCCAGAGCTTCGGCGCCCGACGCCGCTGGTATCACCGTGTAGCCCTGGGAGCCGAGCACCGCGTCGAGCAGCTTGATGTTGGCCGGGGTGTCATCAACGACGAGGATCCGGCCCGTCTCAGGCACCGGCACACCGCCCTTCGTTCGCCGGCCCAAGGTAGCTTTGGACCTGATCGGGAAAGGCCTTCACGTCGATCGGCTTGGGCAGGTAACCGTCGAAGCCGGCCGCGGCCAGCCGCTGACGGTCGGCGTCCATCACCGAGGCGGTGAAGGCGACCACCGGGATGGCCTGAGTCATGGCCTCCGCCCGCAGTTGCTGCAGGGCGCTCACTCCGTCGGCGTCGGGAAGCTGGATGTCCATGAGCACGAGATCGGGTTGGTGCTCGAGGGCCAACTTGACCCCCTCGGCCGCGGTCATGGCCTCGAGCGTCCGGAAGCCCCGGTACTGGAGGACGTCGCGTGCCAGCTTGAGGTTCTTGTCGTTGTCTTCCACGATGAGGATGAGTTCGCCCGCCACGTCCGTCTCCTCGATCAGGGCACTGGCGTCCGGCAGCAGCGCCGGACCAGCTCTACGAATTCCGCCCGGGAGAAGCGGCCCTTCTCCGCCAGATGTGCGATCCGGGAGTTGAGCCGCTGCCGGTCAGCCTCACTGATGACCTTGGAAGTGAGCACGACGATGGGGATGTCGGCGGTTTGAGGGTCGGCCCGCAACTGTTCCACGACGTCGAAACCGTCCGTGCCGGGTATGAGCAGATCGAGAATGACGAGGGCGGGGCGCTCCCGGAAGGCGATGCTGACGCCTTCGTCGCCGCCCTGGGCGCGCAGCACCGTGTACCCCTCGGGGTCGAGAACCGCACTCACGAGCTCGAGGGCGACCGGGTCGTCGTCGATGGCCAGCACCTTGACGGATTCGCCGCCGACCGTGCCTGCCGTCGCAAGGGGACGGAGCGCACCGAGCAACTCGTCCCGGCCGATCGGCTTGACCAGGTAGTCGGCCGCGCCGAGGGCATAGCCCTTCCCCCGTTCGTCGAGCATCGACACGATGACGACCGGGATGTCGGCCAGATCGGGGTCCTCTTTGAGCGCGGTGAGAACGTCCCAGCCGGAGATGTCGGGGAGGAGCAGGTCGAGGACGACGGCGGCCGGCCGGATCCGCCGGGCCGCCTGAATCCCTTCGTCACCGGCGGCCGCGACCGTCACCGAGAAGCCGCCGTCCTCCAAGCAAATGCGCAGCAGCTCAGCCGATCGCTCGTCGTCCTCGATGACCAGCATCGTCTGGCCGGGCGTCGCCGTATCGACCGTGGCCGGAGTCGCCTCACCCTGACTTTGCGGCGCCGAAGCCAGCGGAAGCGTGAACGCAAAGGTGCTCCCGACGCCAACCTCGCTCTGCAACCGGATATGGCCACCGTGCAGCTCGACGAAGCTGCGGCACAGGGCCAGACCGAGGCCCGAGCCTTCGCGCTGGCCCGCCTGCTGGAACTCTTCGAAGACCCGTTCCTGGTCTTCGGGAGCGATCCCGATGCCGGTGTCGCGGACCGCCACTTCCACCTCGCCGGACGAGCATCGGGCGGACAGGTCGATGCGGCCGCCGTCGGGCGTGAACTTGACCGCGTTGGAGAGCAGGTTGAAGACGACCTGCTTGACCTTCCGCTCGTCGGCCGTGACCTCACCCACGTCCGGCGCCACCTCGAGCCCGACGCCGATG
>JAICGL010000658.1 GCA_025923175.1 Acidimicrobiia bacterium | reverse complement strand
GCGGGCCAGGGCCGGCTCGCCGGAAGCGGCGTGCGCCAGGGCGATCTGGCCGGTGATGCGGGCGAGACCGGCCGGCTCCCGCTCGAACTCGGGGACCTTCTCGAGCAGGTAGGTGAGGGCGTCGACGATCATCTTCCAGCGAGCGGTGAAGAACGACGACTGGTGCCAGTGGACGTTGACCAGCGGCTCCTGGATGGCCAGGATCCCGGTCTCCCGGGCGCCCCGGAGGAGCCACTCGTAGTCCTCGGCGTAGCTGCCGGGGATGTACTCGTCGACGAAGCCGATCCGGTCGAAGGCCGCCCGGCTGACGATCACCGTCGACGGGTGGGCCTCCATGACCCGGGACTGGAGGAGGTCGGTCAGCGTGACCCGGTCCTTGGCGAAGACCCGGGAGATCGTCTTGTCGTCGTAGACGACCCAGATGCCACTGGTGGCGATCTCGCAGTCGGGGTTGTGGCCTAGGGCCTCAATTTGCCTGGCGAGCTTCTCCGGCAGCCACTCGTCGTCGTCGTCGCAGAAGGCAACCCATTCGCCGCTCGTGGCGAGCACACCGCTGTTGCGGGCGCCGGCCAGGCCGGGGTTGCGCTCCGTGTTGCGGATCACCGTGAGGGTCCGACCGGCGGGCACGTCGACCTCGATCGGGTGGGGCTCCGACTGGTCGAAGACGATCACCACCTCGATCTCACCGGCGTAGGTCTGCTCCATCACCCGGCGGATCGCCCGCTGGAGGAGGACGGGCCGTTCGCGGGTGGCGATGACGACGCTGACCTTGGGGAGAGTCTCAGTCATTTGGAGTCCTTCTTCGAGTAGCCGTAGCGGAGTTGAAGGGGCCAGGTGATGGCGGTGACGACCTTGCGGTCCCGCTCGGGGAGCTTCGTGGTCCACGCCTGGTCGAGGCGCAGGTCGAGCCGGCCCTGGTGGAAGCGCATGGGGTTCCCGGCCACGGTGTGGTCGCAGCCGAGATCCACGTAGCCGTCCCCGAGGAAGGCGAAGCTCTCGGCGGTGACGGGCTCGTCGGCGTGGGCCAGGATCCGCTCGAGGCCTTCCCGGGGGTTGGCCATGAGGGCCTCGTAGCGGAGGATCATCGTCTTGTCGATCGTCCCGAGGGCGTCGAACAGCAGGTTGTAAGCCACCCACTGGCGCCCGGAGGACGACGGGCTGTACTGCGGCATGAAGGCGTCGTCGCCGCCGGTGACCTCGGGCTTTTTGACTTCCTTGGTCCACGAGTAGGCGACGCCGCGGCTGTCGCGGACCAGGTGGACGACCCGCGGGTCGAGGTTGGGGACCTTCCGGAGCAGGAAGGCGGTCGAGGCGTGCTTGGAGGCGTCGATCACCACCCGGGCGCCGGCCACCTCGCCGATGCCCCGGTAGAGCCGGGACAGGACGTCGGTGTAGCGCTCGAAGTCGGCCTGGGCGGCCGGCCGGAGGCGGGGGGCGACCATCGAGGGGATGTAGCGGTTCCGGTCGACCCGCTTCTGGAGGGCCAGCATCTCGTGGGCGTCGATCTGGTCCCACCCGCCGAAGGCGGTCTTGCCGACCCGGGCCCAGAAGTCGCACTCGGGGACGGGGGTTCCGCAGCCGCACAGCTGGCCGTCGATCAGGCCCCGCTGCCAGAGGAAGACGATCTCCCCGGCGGAGCAGAAGCCGGGCAGCTGGCCGAGGATGCGCTCGACCAGCGTGCTCCCGCTGCGGCCGAAGCCGCCGATGTAGAGGACCTTCTGGTCCAGAGCGCTCACTTGCGGGCTCGCTTCTTGGAGAAGAGCCCGTCAACCAATTCTTCGAACTTCGCCACGGCGGCGGCGATCTCGGCGCCGTCCTGGGAGACGGCGAAGGCCGACGGGTCGGCGATCGCCTTCTCGACCAGCTCGAACACGTCGTCCTGGCTCTTGGCCAGGTGGATCTCGCCCAGCTCGGCCATCCGCTTGGCGAAGCGCTGTTGGTGGTTGTCGACGTGCTCGCCGAGGTCGGCGGAGCGGGGAACGACGATCGGGACCCGGCCGAGGCGGCGGGCGTCCATGATCGTGGCCGGCCCGCCGTGGCAGACCACGGCCACGGCCCGGCTCATGTACGAGCACATCTCGTCGTAGCCGATGTAGTCCCGGTACGGCGCCGCAACGGGCGCCTTGGAGGTGCCCGACTGGACGAACCAGGGGATCTCGGGATGACGGACCGACTTCACCCAGGCATCGGCCCAGGCGCAGAGGCGGTCGAAGGGGTGGTGGTCGGTGCCGACCGTCACGAAGACGAGACTGCGCTCCATTCCGATGGGCTCCATGTCTAGAACAGCCTCCCGATGACCTGGCTCTTGGGGTAGAGCTTCTGCTGCTCGTCCCACTGGACGAGGAAGAGGTCGGAGAACGGGTAGCAGAGCTTGCTGGTGAGCGGCTTCGAGTCGATGCGGTCGTAGACCTCGACGTAGACGGTCTTCATCCGCAGCGCCTTGGCCATGACGAAGAAGGGGAAAGCACAGCCGGCGCCGGTGGAGACGACCACGTCGGGGCGGTACCGCCGCAGCACCTGCCAGGAGAGCCGGAGGTTGCGCAGCAGGTTGGGGATGTTCCGGGTGGTCGGCTGGTAG
>JAICGL010000657.1 GCA_025923175.1 Acidimicrobiia bacterium | reverse complement strand
GGAGAGGAGGCCACCGCCGCCCGGGCCGTGGACTACGCAGCTCGGGCCGGCGACCGGGCGCTGGCGCAGTTGGCCCAGCACGAGGCGGTGGCGTACTACCGCCAGGCGCTCACCCTGCTCGGCACCGCGGAGGGCGGCGGCGCCGACCTGGGGGACCTGGAAGGGTGGCGGATGGAGCTGCTCATCTCGCTCGGCGACGCGCAACGGCGGGCGGGCGATCCGGAGCACCGAGCCACACTGCTCGACGCCGCCGGTCGAGCCCGGCAGCGGGGTGACGCCGATGCCCTGGCCCGGGCGGCCCTGGCCAGTTGCCGGTCGGGCTACATCAGCGCCGCCGGCACGCTCGACGCCGAGAAGGTGTCATTGCTGGAAGACGCGCTCGAGGCGGTGACCGAGCGGGCCGGTCCGTCGGCCACCACCGATCCGGCGGTCATGGACATTCGGGCTCGGTTGCTGGCCAGCATCAGCGTCGAACTCGTCTACGGCGAGATCCATCGGCAGCGGCGCATCACCGTCAGCGACGAGGCCCTGGCCCTCGCCAGGGCGCTCGACGATCCGGCCACGCTCTGCTACGTCCTCATCCCCCGCTTCTTCGCCATCAACTCACCGGCCACGCTCGCCCAGCGGCTCGCCGACACCGCCGAGCTCCTCGCCCTCGCCGAAACGAGCGACGACCCTCAGAACCGTTTCCTGGCCCACTTTCTGCGGGCCCGGGTCACCCTGGAGGCCGGCGATCCGGCCACGGCCGCGGCCCATGCCGAGACCGCCCTGGCGGTGGCCGACGAGCTCGGTCAGCCGGCCTTCCGCTGGATGGCGCGGTGGACCCGCTTCGGTCCGGTGCTGCTGGCCGGGAAACTCCACGAGGCAGAGAAGATCCTCTGCGATGCCTCCGCCGTGGGAACGGCCGGGGGCCAGACCGACGTCTGGGTGATCGACGCCATCCAGCGGTTCGTGCTCCGCTTCGAGCAGGGACGCCTCGATGAAGTCGAAGGCGAGTACGCAGCCCTCGTCGACCGCCTCGTCGTCGTCCCGAGCGCGTGCCAGTACGTCGCGCTCATCCATTGTGAGGCGGGCCGGCTTGATCGTGCCCGGGAGGCGTTCGCCCCCGTCGTCGCCCGGGGCTACGACCTGCCCGACGACGTCGTGTGGCTGGGGATGAGCCACGTGGCGGCCGAGATCGTCCATCGGCTCGACGACCGGGCCGGGGCGGCCGTCCTCCTCGACCGGCTGGCGCCCTACGCGGAGCTCTTCTCAACGTTCGGCGGAGTCACGTTCGGCTACACGCCGTATTACCTCGGGTTGCTCGAAGCCACGCTCGACCGCCTCGACGCCGCCATCGCCCACTTCGCGGACGCCGCCCAGACCTACGAGCGGGTGGGGGCGCCGGCCCACCTCGGCCGCGCCCAGGTGGCCTGGGCCAAAGCGCTGCTGGCCCGCCGTTCCCCGGGCGACGCCGAGCAGGCGCGCACGCTGCTCACGGAGGCGGTGACGGCGGCCCGGGAACAAGGTTTCGTCTCCGTGCAGCGACGGGCAGCCCCGCTCCTGGCGGGGAGCTGACGGCCGCCGTCCTTCTCAGGCCAAGACCTGGGACGGTCGAGTGCGCAGGATCGACTCGGCGTCGTCGCAGATCGTGCGCACGACGTCGGCGGCTGGGCGGACAGCGTTGACGAAGGCAGCGGACTGGCCGTAGAGGATCTGGTCGTTGTCCGGGTTCGGGGGCTTGCCCGGTGATGGGGGCGGGATGGCGTACTCCTCTTTGCGGGTGCGGAGTTCGGCTTCCCGTCCGGCCCACTCGGCAGTGAAGCGGTTGCGGCGCAGGCGGGTGCCGATGCCTTGCGGCCAGGGGAGGCCGGAGACGATGTCGTAGGCCAGGTCGAAGACGGTGTCGCCGCCGTCGCTGGCGACGATCAGGTCCTTGTGCAGATCGTGCACCTCGACCGCCTCTGGAGTGGCGAGAAAGGCCGTCCCAAGCCAGGCGCCGTCCGCGCCGGCGGTGAGCGCGGCGGCCAGGGTGCGGCCGTCGGCGATGCCGCCGGCGGCGAGGAGCGGCACGTCGGGCCAGCGCTGTGCGGCGGTGGCCAGGAATGGGAGGAGGCTCATCGTGCCGGTGTGGCCGCCGGCCTCGGTGCCCTGCACGACGAGGACGTCGGTGCCGGCGTCGACCGCCCGGGCGGCGTCGTCGAGGGTCTGGACCTGGCACATCGTGGTGCAGCCGGCCTGCTTGGCCCGGTCGATCCACGGTCCGGGGTCACCGAACGACAGCGCGATGACCGCCGGCCGGTCGGCGGCGGCGAGGGCGGCGTCGAACAGCGGCTGGAACATCGGGATGAAGCCGGTGATGAACCCGATGGCGAACGGCCCGGGGCTGGCGGCCCGGATGGTGGCGATCTCGGCCTCGATCCAGTCGGGACCCTTGCCCGGGTTGACGCCGCCGAAGGAGCCCAGCCCGCCGGCGGCGGTGACGGCGCCGGCCAGCGAGCCTCCGCTGTGGAGCGCCATCGGGGCGGACATCACCGGGTGGGTCAGGCCGAACATCTCGGTGAAGCGGGTACGCAGCATGCCCGAACGCTATTCCGCCG
>JAICGL010000656.1 GCA_025923175.1 Acidimicrobiia bacterium | reverse complement strand
TCGTGGTCGGTCGGCATCGCGTTGCCCACGAGGTCGCGCACCCCGGCCATGATCATGGCCTTGTAGGCGCCGAGCGGCAGCAGGCCCCGGTCGGGCCGGAGCCTGGCCTTGCGGGTCGCCGGGTCGTAGCTCACCTTCCCGGTCACGGCCTCACCCGTCGCCTCGGCGACGAGCTTGAAGGTCTCGTTGATGATGCTGGCCGGGTCGACCGCTTCGGAGAAGGTGGCGGTGATCTCCGTACCGGTCGACGCGTCGTTGGCCCCGTCCTTCGGATTGGTGGCCGTCACCTGGGGGCCGGTGGTGTCGACGACCCAGTCGCGCCGGGCCGGGGTCGGGTCCGGGCGGCCGCCGGTGCCGATGGCCCGCACCTCGAAGCTGTGCTTGCCGTCGGGCAGGCCCGGATGGGTGAGGGGTGACGCGCACGACTGCCACTTCTGCCGGCCCAGGCGGCACTCGAACCCGCTGGTCTTGCCAGTGGCGGTGAAAACGAAGTGGGCGTCCCGGTCGGCGACAGTCTTCTGCGGCCCGGATTCGATGATCGTGTCCGGGAGCGTGGTTTCGACCTCGGGGTTGAACCAGGGGTCGGCGCCCATGGTGGTGAAGGCCGCCATTGACTCCTCGGAGGTGTCCATGCGGCGATCGTCGCTCGCGGCGTCAGCCGTCGCCGCCGGTGCGATGGTCGAGTCGTAGACGACGGCGTCGATGCCGGACAGGCCGTCCTGGAGGGCTTGGCGGGCGGCATCGACCCAGGCCGCCTTGACGCCCGGGCCGTCCTCGTTGGCGCCGTACCGGCCGACCATCATCGGCTTGTTGCGCAGGGAGCCCCATTCGTGGAAGGGGGTGAAGATGTCCTCGAAGCCGGCCGAGAGGCTCTCGGGCCGCCCAGGGTTGCGGGGGTTGTAGCCGTCGGCGCAGATCCAGTCGACGGAGTCGTCGCCCGGGTACCAGACGTCGGCCGTCCCGTTGCCGAAGTCGGCGGCGTCGACGCACCACACCCAGATGGCGTTCTTGGCGTCCTCTTCGTCGAAGATGCGGCGGATGCGCTGCCAGGCGCTGATGTACTGGCTGCCCTCGGCGGCCACGGCGTTGTTCCGGGGGTTGGCCGCGTCGGCGAACCAGTCGATCATGATCGGCTGGCCGAGGGCCTTCACCCCCTTGGCCCGGAGGCGGATCTGCGTGTCCCAGCTCCCCCGGTTGACCTCTCCGGTGGCGACGGGACCCCACGAGACCATGGGGATGCGACCGGAACTGACGTCCCACTGCTCCCGGCCGTCGGGGAAGACCGTGCCGAAGGGCCGGTCGTAGCGGTCGATGGCCACCCTCCGGCCGAGCTTGGTCTCGAGGTCGACCAGCGGCTGGTACGGAGCCTCCCTCGTACCGGGGGCGACGGACACGCCGAACAGCGCCCCGTCGGCCGGCGTCAGCGGCGCGTCGGGCGGCCCGCCAGCCGCCCCCGCGGGCCCGGGCGCCGGCACCCCGACGGCGACCACGAGCAACAGAGCTGCCCAAATACGTGCACGCACAACGTAAGAATACGCCCGCAACAACCATTTCGGCCAGCCCGCCGGTACATTCCGCTCGATGGGTAAGCCACGCACGATCAAGGGACGGGCCCGGGAAGTCGCCCGGCGCCTGGCCGAGGAGTACCCGGCCGAGTGCGCCCTCGTGCACAAGAACCCTTTCGAACTCGTCGTGGCCACGGTCCTCTCGGCACAGACGACAGACGAGCGGGTGAACATGGTCACCCCCGAGCTCTTCCGCCGCTGGCCCACGCCGGCTGACCTGGCCAAGGCCGAGCCCGACGAGCTGGAGTCGGTCATCTTCCCGACCGGCTTCTACCGCAACAAGGCCAAGAGCCTCCTCGGCCTGGCCCAGGCGCTCGAGGACCGCTTCGGCGGCGAGGTGCCGACCGACCTCGACGATCTCGTGACCCTGCCCGGCGTCGGCCGCAAGACGGGCAACGTCGTCCGATCGGTGGCCTTCGACCTCCCCGGCCTCCCGGTCGACACCCACGTCGGCCGCATCACCCGCCTGCTCGGCCTCACCACCTCCGACGACCCGGTCAAGGTCGAGCACGAGCTCGGCGCCCTGCTCCCCCCAAAGGAATGGGGCGCCTTCTCCCTCCGCACGATCCTCCACGGCCGCAAGACGTGCATCGCCCGCCGCCCCCGCTGCGGCGACTGCCTGCTCAACGACATCTGCCCCTCATCCCAGGTCCCGGCGTAATTCGCAGGCGTCGCCCTCGTGGCGCCGTCTATGGTCACTCACGCCACTTCCCCGGCTCAGAACCGGCGTTCCTGCGCAACGCACGTCCGTTGCAGAAGAACGCAGGTGCTCACCTCGCTTCCCCCGCCCGATTGACCGGCGTTCCTGCGCAACGCACGTCCGTTGCAGAAGAACGCCGAATCGTGGGAGGTGCCGGTGGACGAGGTGCTGCTGCGCGTCCATGAGCTTGCCGAACAACAGCATTCAGTCGTGAACGTGGACCAGATGATCACCTGCGGAGCGAGTCGCACGTGGGTCGCGCGTCGGGCGGAAGAGAAATTCATCATTCGGGACGGGCCGTCCGTCTACCGGATGGCCGGCGTGCC
>JAICGL010000655.1 GCA_025923175.1 Acidimicrobiia bacterium | reverse complement strand
TTGTACCCACCGATGTTGTCGCCCGACGACGTATAGCCGTTGGTGGTGTAGAAGATGAAGAGGTGGGGCACCCAGTCGCCGTACAGATCGCGGTACTCCTGAACGCCCACCTCGAGTGTCTGCAGGCCGGTGCCGCTCCCGCGGGTCAGCCACTGCTGGCCGAGTGAGAATTCGTTGGACCATTCGACATAGGGATCCCAGACGTTGATGCTGCCTTCCGTGCCATAACAGGTGACCGACTGACTGGTGTATCCGTATTTGTGGGTGGACGCTCCCGGTACCGCGTATTGGCGAGGATCATCTGGTGGAGGGTTGTGCATCGGTCGGATTCCTTTGGCCAGCCAGTTCTGGAGGACGACGCCGGGATGGATCTTTTCGATCGGCTTCCTGACGAGGGGGACGGTCCCCTCCGGACCGATCTGCGTGCCCGCCCATTGCAGCTCGAACGCGACGGCCTCCGGCTCACGCTCCCCCTTGGCGTACTCCGGCAGGCGGTCTTCTTCCGGGGGGTCGGCGACTTTCTCCACCCCCGGTTGCGACTCGATTGGAATCCAGTCGAGTTCCTGGCCGGACGACAGTTTGGTTTGAGCCACCACCTCGCGGCGCGCGTAGCGATCCCTTAGGTACTGCTGGATTTCCTCGTTGCGCTCGGCGACCCACTGCTGCTGTTCTTCGGGCGTACGAACCTTGCGCGGCGCTCCTTCACCTCGGTCGTCGTCGTGCTCAGGGTTCCTGTCGATCATTGCGTCCTCCTCGTGAAGGCGCGGTCTGGTGACAGAGGTATGCAGTCTTCGAACCGGTGTTCCGGCGCGGTGGACGAGTGACGCCGAGGCGCCATGCTGACGAATGCAGTGCTGTATCGAGTGCAGCGCGCCTAGCGACGCGTCGAACTCAGCTGACAGCCGGGATGGACGGCATCCAAACGGGTGGATGCAGGCTTGTTGCCGTTAGTGCAAGGACAACGCGCTCGATGGGGAAGTGCCCTACTAGACCGGGAGTAGTAGTGACGCCCCGGTTCGGGTCATCGCGGGCAAACTCTCGCTTGCCCGTTACAAAATGTCAAGAAGTGCTAACAAATTCTCGGTGTTCGCATAGCGGTGTGTCGCAAGAAGAACATGCCTTGCGTCGTAACGCCGACATCCGATCGCGAACAGGCTCCATGGCCTCCTTGAGACCGGTGCCGGTCAACGCCCCGGAGGCCTGCCCGATGCTCGACGAGCGGTCCTCGTCACCCGAGCGCAGAGCCCGTACGTCAGAGGCGGGCCCAAGGCCGGCCTGTCCTGAAGGTTCGGCACTCCGGTACGCCAACTTGGAGACACCTTGCGCCGCTGCGGCGGGCCCGTCCCCCACCGCCGTGGACGACGCCGATGACTTCGGACCAGTCGTGGTGTCGTCCTCGGTGAGAACCGCGTCGGGCTGTGCCGCCGCCGCCATCCGGATGAACTGGGACCGCGACTCGCCGGGGACCGCCGCCGCCCGCTCCAGCCGTTCGGTTAGTTCCGGATCGAGACGAAGACTCTTTGTGCATCTCAGTGCATCTCGGCCGCTACCAAATGTGCTACCGCTCGCGGCCGGAGGCGCGGGGCGTCTCAGTCGGGAAGCCGCGGGACGTCGAGGTGATCGTCGCGGCCGAGGAGGACGGCCCTCGTCAGGGCGTCGGCCCCGAAGCGGGCGCGGATGTCATCGAGGGCGCTATCGAGGGCAGTACCCCCGGCGATTGTGCGGCGCTCGAAGGGAAGGATCAGCTGGACGGCGTCAGCGTCGTCGAGGTTGGCGACGGCGATGCCGATGAGGGTCAGGCCCTGGGACCGGATGAGCGGGCCCGCCTCGGCCAGCAGGTCGCGCGCGACTTCGAGGACGGTGTCGGTGCGGTCGGTCGGGCGGGGCATGGTGTGGGAGCGGGTGGCGCGGGAGAAGTCGTCGAAGCGGAGGCGGAGCGTGACGGTGCGGCCGACTCGGTTGGCGGCTCGTAGGCGGCGGGTGACGCGGTCGACGAGGCTGACAAGGACGGCATCGACGTGGTCGGCTGCATGGCCCGCGACACGCTGCGGGCGGCCGAGGGCGCACTGCGAGCCGATCGATCGCCGGCGCCGGCCGGTTTGCACCGGACGGGGATCCCGGTTGTGGGCCAGGGCGTGGAGGTGGCGGCCCGACGCCTGCCCGAGCATGGCGACCAGCACCGCCTCGGACAGACCAGCCACCTCCCCCACCGTGGTGATCCCCCGGCTCCGGAGCTTGGCGGCGGTGACCCGCCCGACGCCCCAGAGCCGTTCCACCGCCAGGGGATGCAGGAATGCCAGCTCGGCGTCGGGGGCGACGACGAGGAGGCCGTCGGGTTTGGCGACGCCGCTCGCCACCTTGGCCAGGAACTTGGTGCGGGCCACGCCGACGGTGATGGCCAGGCCGACCCGTTCGCGAACCGCCACCCGCAGCCGGGCGGCGATCTGCGGGGGCGGGCCGGCGATGCGGCGCAGGCCGCCGACGTCGAGAAACGCCTCGTCGATCGACAGGCCTTCGACGAGCGGAGTGGTGTCGTGGAACTCCTCGAAGACCGCTCTGCTGGCGTCGACGTAGGCGTCGAAGCGAGGGGGCACC
>JAICGL010000654.1 GCA_025923175.1 Acidimicrobiia bacterium | reverse complement strand
GCCACGAAGAGCGCGAGCAGACGCTGAACCAGCTGCTCGTCGAGATGGACGGCTTCGAAGGCCACCAGGGCATCGTCATCATCGCCGCCACCAACCGGCAGGACATCCTCGACCCGGCGCTCCTCCGACCCGGCCGGTTCGACCGCCAGATCGTCGTGCCTCTGCCGACGCAGTCGGAGCGGCGCGAGATCCTCGACGTCCACTCCAAGGACAAGCGGATGGGCTCCGATGTCGACCTCGACGTCGTCGCCCGGGGCACACCCGGAATGAGCGGCGCCGACCTGGCCAACCTCGTCAACGAGGCGGCGCTGTTCGCCGTCCGCCGGGGAGCCGACAAGGTCGCCGCCCTCGACTTCGAAGACGCCCGAGATCGGGTCCTCATGGGCCAGCGCCGCGAGTCGATGGCCCTCTCCGACGAGGAGAAAGAGGTCATCGCCTACCACGAGGGCGGCCACGCCGTCCTCGCCTACGTGCTGCCCAACGCCGACCCCGTCCACAAGGTGACGATCCTCCCGACCGGGATGGCCCTGGGTGTGACCCAGCAGCTCCCGCTGGAGGAGAAGCACATCTACCGGCAGGACTACATCGAGGACTCGCTCGTCGTGCGCCTCGGCGGCCGGCTGGCCGAGGAGGCCGTCTACGACACGCTGTCGACGGGGGCCAACAACGACCTCGTCGGCTGCACGGAGCTGGCCCGGAAGATGGTCCGGGAGTGGGGCATGTCGAACCGGATCGGCCCCATGGCCTGGGGGTCGCAGGGGGCGGTGTTCCTCGGCGAAGACCTGATGCACACCCGCGACTACTCCGACGAGACCGCCCGGGTCATCGACGAGGAGGTCGAGCGGATCCTGCGCGAGCAGGAGGAGCGGGGCCGTCGGGTGCTGCGCCAGCACCGCAAGGGCCTCGACGCCGTGGCGGCCGCCCTGCTGGAGAACGAGACGATCGACGGCGCGGAGGTCGGCCGCCTGGTCGACGATGCCGCCGGCCGCCGGGTCGGTGGCGCCCGCCAGGTCCCCCGCCCCGAGGCCGAGGAAGAGCCGCCGGGCATCGCCGCGGTTTAGGCGTCTTTCGCCTGAGCGTCGGTCAGCGCCGCCTCGAGCTCCCAGCTGTCGACCGAGCCGACGAAACCGGCGCGGACGACGCCGTCGCCGTCGGCCAGGACGACCATCGGGACGCCCTCGATCCGGTAGCGGTCGTGGAGCGCCTTGTCGGTCTTGGCCTCGACCTGGACGGTGGCCACGGTCTCGGACTCCAGGCTGCACACCCGCGACACCATCGGGCCACACGAGTCGCACGTCCTGGAGGAGAACAGCACGAAGAGCCACGGCGCCTCGGGGCGAGGGAAGTCCTGCCGGTCGAGCTGGGCCGGCACCGGGTAGGCGTCGCGCGTCGGCGGCGCCGGCTTGCGCCGTTCCAGCAGGCGGGCGATGACGATCGCCACCACCACCACGATCAACGCCAGGACGAGTCGGCTCGTCACAAGCGAGCACCGTAGCTGTATTTCTGGTCGGCTCCGCCGACCCCGCCCGGCCTCCGCCGGGCTCCTCCGTAGCGTGGGGCTTCGCCCCACGCCGGGCGTGCCCAGGTGATCGTTGGTCCTTACCAGTCCCCAATTCTGGCTAAGTTGAGGACATGGTTCCGAAGGTCGTTCAGGATGCCGGGTACACCGCGGTGGGCCTCGGGGTGCTTGCAATCCATCACGTCCAGACCCGTCGGCGGGATCTCGAACGGAAGGTGAAGGCCGGTGTCGCCCCGGTGACGGGCCTGCTCGACGCCCTCCCCCGCCTCCCCGGCCCGATCGGATCGGTGCTCGAGGTAGGCCGGGCCCGCCTCGCCCAGGCTTTGCGCTAGGAGGCGGCCTCCTAACGGTCCCGGCGGGGCAGCAGCCCGAAGCGCCGTTCGGGGATCGGAGTCTCCTCGGGGGGCTGGAACACCGAGTCAGGAGCCTCTTCGACCGGATGTTCCTCGGCGGCGGCGTTGGCCGCCTCCTGAAGCTCTTCCACCCGGTAGGGGCCGGACGGTTCGCCGTCGGTGGGCACCGGCGGGCCGGCCACCCCCGACATCAGGTCGGTCGCCGCGTCTCGGGCCGCCTCGGCCAGATGGCGGACCTCGGCCAGGGCCTGCTCGATCTCCGGCCGGGCGGCCACGGCCGCCTCGACCACCGGGCGGATGGCCTGGAAGTGGGCCCCGACCACCTGCGACTCGGCGACGATCCGTTCCAGGATGCCCGCCTCCGAGGCGATGCCCGCCGTCCGGAGGTCGTCGAGGCGAGCGGCCGTGTCGTCCTGGAGCTGGCGCAGCGAACCCTCGAGGCCGGTCAGGCGGGCGCTGAGGGTGGCGTCGATGGCCCTCGCCACCGCTCCCTCGCCTGCCTCGCCCGGCTCCAGCGGGGCGAGGGGCGCCCCGGTCGACAGCGAGTCGCGCAGGTCGGCCAGCTGGTCGTCGACGGCCCGGGCCAGGGACTCGATGCGCGCCTCGAGGTCGGAGGTCTTCACGAACTCCTCGATGCGGCCGGAGCGCTCGTCGAGGGCCAGTTCCAGCGACTTGAGGCGACGGCCGATCTCCTCCGACCGGACGGTCTCCTCGAGGTGGCCGAGCCG
>JAICGL010000653.1 GCA_025923175.1 Acidimicrobiia bacterium | reverse complement strand
TCCGGCTGCCGTGGCGCTCTCAGCGCGCTTCGGCGGTGGGCCCGGCGAACCGGCCGCGCTCGCCGACCTGCGAGAGCAACGAGCCGCCGTCGCCACGGAACTCGCTGATCGGGTGGGCCGCTGGCGCCGGGCCGACATCGACCTCGCCGCCGCGGTGGCCGAGCTATCGGGCCGTCGTGCAGCCGAGCCTGCGGCGGTCCTGGCCAGGGCGGGGCGGACCTCATGACGGCGACGCCGACCGCCCTCCCGCTCACGACGCGACCCACCGACCGGGTCGACCGTCGCCGCCGCGCCGGTCTGGCCGCCTGCCTGGTGTCGGCCACCGGGTTCGGGGCCCTGCCCGTCCTCGGCAAGGCCGCGTACGACGCCGGGCTCGGGCCCCTGTCCCTCCTGTGGGGCCGCTTCGGGCTGGCGGCCATCGCCTTCTGGGTGCTGGTGATCCTCGTCGTCCGCCCCGCCCGGCCCCCGGTGCGCTACGTCGTCACCGGTCTGTGCATGGGTGCGTTCGGCTACGCGCTGGAGGCCGGTCTCTTCTTCGTCGCCCTGGAACGGATCGACGCCTCGCTGGTCGAACTTCTTCTCTACGCCTATCCGGCGATCGTCACCGTGGCCGCGCTGGCCTCAGGTCGCGAAGCTCCGTCGCAGCGCCTCCTCAGCGCGCTCGGGCTGGCGACGCTCGGAGTCATTCTCGTCTTCGCCGGATCCCTGGCCAGCGGTGTCGACCCGGTCGGCCTGGCCATGGGTCTCGGGGCGGCGATCGTGTACTCCGCTTACATCCTGACCGGCGAGCGGGTGGTGCCGGCCATGCATCCGGTGCTGCTGGCCGCCCTTGTGGCCACGGGCGCGACGATCTCCTTCACCGTTGCCGGTCTCGTTCGCGGCGGCCTGCCCCATCCCCGCACCGCTGACGGCTGGACGGCCGTCGCCGTCATCGCCGCGGTGGCCACCGTGGTGCCCATGGCTGCCCTCTTCGCCGGCATTGCACGGGTCGGGGCGCCGACGGCCAGCATCGTGTCGACCTTCGAACCGGTGGTGACCGTGGTTCTGGCCGGCCTCGTGCTGGGCGAGACGCTCTCGCTGGTGGAGGCGGCCGGCGCCGCCTGCGTGATCGCCGCCGTACGGCTTTTGGCGACGCTCAGGCCCGGTTCCCGCCGGAACGAACCGCCGCCAGTTCCGCCAGCCGAGCCTGCACATCCCCTTCCCCGCCCTCGATGACCCAGTTCCCGTCGCCCGACAAGCGCCAGGACCGGCACTCGGGTGACAAGTTGACGTCGAGGATCTCCTGTAGCCGGGCGGCGAGGTCCGGGTCTTCCACCGGCGCGATCACCTCGACGCGGCCGTCGAGGTTGCGGGGCATCATGTCGGCCGAGCCGATGTAGTACCGCACCGGCGCATTCCGGCCATTGCCGAAGGCATAGATGCGGGAGTGCTCCAGGTAGCGGCCGAGCACCGACCGGACCCGGATCCGGGTCGACAGACCGGGCGTCTCCGGTCGCAGCCGGCAGATGCCGCGGATGATCAGGTCGATCTCCGTACCGGCCTCCGACGCGGCGTAGAGCGCCTCGATGACCCGCTGGTCGACGAGCGAGTTCATCTTCATCACGATGCGGCCGTCTTCTTCCGCCGCCGCTTCCTCGATCAGCTGGATGATCCTGTCTCGCATGCGCAGCGGCGCGGTGAGAATCTTCCGGAAGTCGGTGCTGCGGCTGTAGCCGGTCAGGTAGTTGAATAGATCGGAGAGGTCGGCACCGAGGTCGGGATCGGCCGTCAGGAGGCCGATGTCCTCGTAGAGCCGGGCCGTCGACGAGTTGTAGTTCCCGGTGCCGACGTGGCAGTAGCGGCGGATGCCACCCGGCTCGGACCGGACCACCAGCGCCGTCTTGGAGTGGGTCTTCAACCCGACGAGGCCGTAGACGACGTGGACCCCGGCCTGCTCCAGTGCGCGGGCCCAGGCGATGTTGGCCTCCTCGTCGAAGCGGGCCTTGAGCTCGACGAGCACCGCCACCTGCTTGCCCCGCTCGGCTGCCCGGATGAGTGCTTTGACGATGGGGCTGTCGCCGGAGGTGCGGTACAGCGTCTGCTTGATGGCCAGCACGTGGGGGTCCACCGCCGCCTGGCGGATGAAGTCCTGCACGGAGCCGGCGAACGAGTCGTAGGGGTGGTGGACCAGGACGCCCTTTTCGGCCAGCACCGAGAAGATGTCGACCGTGCCTTCGTCCACGCCCATCAGGCGGGGCGGCACCACCGACGGCCAGGGCACGTCCTTCAGGTCGGGCCGGTCGATCCCGTAGAGCTGCCAGAGGCTGTCGAGGTCGAGCAGCCCGTCGATCTCGTAGACGTTCTCGGGGGACAGGTCGAGCTCCCGGATCAGGAGGTCGCGAATCTCCCCCGGCATGCCGGGTTGGACCTCGACGCGGATGGCGTGGCCGAACCGCCGGCGCCGCAGCTCCATCTCGATGGTGGCCAGCAGGTCGTCGGATTCCTCGTCGGCCACGCTGAGATCCGCGTTGCGGGTCACCCGGAACGGGCAGTGCAGCTCGATCTCCATCCCGGGGAAGAGGCGGTCGAGGTGCGCGGCGATGACCTGCTCGAGCGGCACGAAGCAGG
>JAICGL010000652.1 GCA_025923175.1 Acidimicrobiia bacterium | reverse complement strand
TGGTCACCGACGAAGAGCGCGACTACATGTGGAACGAGTACGCCAAGGATCCCCGTATGAAGCTCAACATCGGGATCCGGCGGCGGCTCGCTCCGCTCGTGGAGAACGACCGGCGGGTGATGGAGCTGTTCCACGCCATGCTGTTCTCGTTGCCGGGCAGCCCGATCCTCTACTACGGCGACGAGATCGGGATGGGCGACAACATCTTCCTCGGCGATCGCGACGGCGTCCGCACTCCCATGCAGTGGTCACCCGACCGCAACGCGGGGTTCTCCCGGGCCGACTTCGCCCAGCTGTACTCGGCGCCGCTGATGGACCCGGTGTACGGCTACCAGGCCCTCAACGTCGAAGGCGAGCTGCGCGACCCCTCCAGCCTGCTGCACTGGCTGCAGCGGATGCTCCAGGTCCGCAAGCGCCACCCACTGTTCGGCATCGGCAGCTTCGAGGTGCTGTCTGCGGAAAACCCGTCGGTGCTGGCCTACGTGCGGGAGTGGGAAAACGACGTGGTGCTGTGCGTCAACAATCTTTCCCGGTTCGCTCAACCAGTGGAGCTTTCGTTGCAGCGGTTTGAGGGTAGGACTCCGATCGAGTTGCTCGGGCGTGTCCCCTTCCCGCGCATCGGGGAGCTTCCGTACCTGCTCACGCTCGGGCCGTACGGCTTCTACTGGTTCCAGATCGTGGAGACGCCTCTGCAATGATTTCACCCACCGCGCTGGCTCCGTCTTTGGCCGAATTCCTCCCTCGCCAGCGTTGGTTCGGTGCGAAGGACCGCACGATCGAGCTGGTCCGCGTCTGCTCCACCGAAGTGCTCTCGGGTGAGGGGTCCTGGCCAACACTGCTGCGCGTCGACGCCGAAGTGTCGCTGGCCGGCACCGACGACGCCCGCTACCAGGTGCTGCTGGGGTTGCGGCCCACCGGCGTGGACGTCGAGTTCTTGTCGGGCCACGAGGGAGCCGTCCTCGGCGAGTTCGACACCGCCCAGGGGCAGGCCCTGGTCTACGACGCGCTGCTCGACAGCGAACTTGCCCTGGCACTGCTGGCGTGCATCGCTCCCGAGTACCCCGCCGAGCGGGTGCGGCCCCTCGGCGCCGAGCAGTCGAACACGTCGCTGGTCTATGACGACGCCATGATCCTCAAGGTGTTCCGGCGCCTCACGGAGGGTCACAACCCCGAGGTGGAGGTCATCGAGACGCTCGCCAAGGTCGGGTTCACATCGGTGCCCGAGCCGCTGGCGGCGTGGCGGAAGGACGACATGGATCTCGCCTTCCTCCAGCGTTTCCTGGCCGGCGCGACCGACGGCTGGCACATCGCCCTCACGTCGCTGCGGGAGCTCTTCGCCGAGTACACGATCGGCGCCTCCCCCCCGCCGGGTGACGCGCTGGGCGCGGGGGCGGCGATGCCGTTCGAGGCGACGGATCCGGCCGAGGCCCGGGGCGACTTCGCCGGGGAGGCGGAGCGCATCGGCGAGGTCACTGCCGAGATGCACCAGGCCATGGCCCGGGGCTTCGGCACCCAGAAGGTCACCGGCGCCGACTGGGCCGAGCCGATGGAGGAGCAGCTGGAAAAGGTGCTCGGCAGCGGCGCGGGCGCGCCCGGTGATGCTGCGCTGCTCGACGGCGCACGGCGCATCATCAGCCGCCTGCGCGACATCGCCGACCCGGGCCCGGCCATCCGGGTCCACGGCGACTACCACCTCGCCCAGGTGCTGCGCACCGACGCCGGGTGGTACGTGCTGGACTTCGAGGGCGAGCCGGCCCGTCCCCTGGCGGAACGGACCCGACCGTCCTCACCGCTGAAGGACGTCACCGGCATGCTGCGGTCACTCTCCTACGCGCCAGCGGTTGCGCTGTCCTACCAGGAAGACGACCTGAGCGACCTGGGCCGGGCCTGGGAGGCCCGCAACCGGGAGGCCTTCATGACCGGCTACCTCCGCAAGGCCGTCGAAGCCGAACCGATCCTGCCGACCGACCCGGCGGTGCGCTCGGCCGTGCTGGCCGCCTTCGAGTTGGACAAGGCCCTCTACGAGGTGGCCTACGAGAGGGCCAACCGGCCCGACTGGGCGCACATCCCGCTGGGCGCCGTCCAGCGGTTGACGAGCGAAGCAGCGAGGGCAATCTGATGTCGACTGAGACGAATCACACCGCGACCACCGCTGTCGACCCGTTGAAGATCGAACTCGAGCAACTCGTCGCCGGCGAGCACGGCGACCCCCACCACGTCCTCGGCGCCCACTCCAGTGGCGACGGGACGGTGGTGCGCGGCTACCGGCCCGACGCCGAGGCCATGACCGTCGTGCTGCGGGACGGGCAGCGGGTGGGAATGACCAGGGAGCACCCGGCGGGGGTGTTCCGCGCCCAACTCGACCAGGCGGTCACCGAGGTCACCGAGCGCGGCTACGAGCTGGAGGTCCGCTATCCCAACGGCTCCACCTTCACACTCGACGACCCCTACCGGTTCTGGCCGACACTGGGCGACCTCGACCTCCACCTGATCGGCGAGGGCCGTCATGAGCAGATGTGGTGCAACCTCGGCGCCCACCTGCGCGTGCATCAGGATGTGGCCGGCACCTCATTCGTGGTGTGGGCGCCCAACGCTCGCGGCGTACGGGTCGTT
>JAICGL010000651.1 GCA_025923175.1 Acidimicrobiia bacterium | reverse complement strand
CGGTGGTGTTCTGCGCCTCGTCGAGGATGATGAACGAGTCATTCAAGGTGCGACCCCGCATGAACGCCAGGGGCGCGACCTCGATCGTTCCGCGCTCCATCAAGCGGGCCACGGCTTCGGGCTCGAGCATGTCGTAGAGCGCGTCGTAGAGCGGGCGCAGGTACGGGTCGACCTTGGCGATGACGTCGCCGGGGAGAAATCCGAGCCGCTCCCCCGCCTCCACGGCCGGCCGGGTGAGCACGATCCGGTTGACCTGCTTGGCCTGCAGGGCCTGCACCGCCAACGCCACGGCCAGGTAGCTCTTGCCGGTGCCGGCCGGGCCGATCCCGAAGGTGATGATCTGCGTCTGGATGGCATCGACGTAGCGCTTCTGGCCGGCAGTCTTGGGGCGGATCGTCTTGCGGCCCCGCAGCACGGCGGTGTTGAGGACGTCGGAGGGACGCTCGTCGGCCTTCACCATTTCGATGGTGCGGCCGAGATTCTCCCGGTCGATGGTGTTGCCGCTCTCGAGGAGCAGCACCATTTCCTCGAACAGGCGGGCGACCCGCTCCGCCTCGGTCATCTCGCCCGACACGGTGATTTCGTTGCCGCGCACGTGAATGGAGACGGGGAAGGACCCTTCGACGAGGCGCAACAACTCGTCCCGCTGCCCCAACAGGCTCACCATGAGATGGTTGCCGGGCACGAGCACCTTCACCTGGGTCTGCTGATCGGGCGTCAAGCTACGGACAACACTACCCGCCCGCTTCGCTTCCCTTTGGTGGCCAGCGGAGCGAACGCCCACCCATGACGTGGAAATGCAGATGCTTCACCAATTGTCCGGCGTCCTCGCCGATATTGGTCACGACGCGATAGCCCGATTCGGCAACGTCCTCTTTCGCCGCCACCGCCCGGATGGCGTCGATCAGGTCGCCGAGAAGGACGGCCTGCGAGGAACCGACA
Source organism: Acidimicrobiia bacterium (assembly GCA_025923175.1). Taxonomy (GTDB): domain Bacteria; phylum Actinomycetota; class Acidimicrobiia; order IMCC26256; family BP-133; genus BP-133. The sequence continues at coordinate 1,672 of JAICGL010000651.1, read as the reverse complement.
GCCTCGAGACTGTCGATGTGCTCCTTGGGGATGACGAGCACATGGACGGGTGCGGCGGGGTTGATGTCGCGGAACGCGTAGCAGGTCTCGGTGTCGAGCACCGCGGTCGACGGAACGTCACCAGCCACGATCCCGCAGAAGAGACAGCCTTCCATGGACCCCCGAGCCTACTGGCCCGGCCCATCAATGGAATTGACTGTGCTCAGGCAGGAAGCGCCTGCAGCCCCATCCCAGTCAGCCGGCCGCAGAGCTCCTCGGGAGTGGTGAGGAGGAAGTAGGCCAGTGCCCGGAGGTCGTCGCCCCGCACGGTCAGAACCCGCCCGTTGAAGTCCTGCCGTTCGGCCTGGATCATCGCCACGAGGCGGGCGAGGGCCAGCGCCTCGGGCTCCCGGCACTCCTGCAGACGGTTCAGGTCGACCGCGAAGCCCTCCGAGAGGTCCATCGCGCCCGGCTCGGTGAGGTCGACCTCGACCTCCTTCGGGAGGAGCTGCTCCGGGGGTACCCCGTAGACATTGGCGAGGCGCATGAGCCGGGGGACGGAAATGACCCGTTCTCCCCGCTCGTAGGCACCCAGCACCGACGCCTTGAACTCCTCGTTCGACATTGACTCGACTTCATGCAGCGACAGGCCCTTTTGCCGCCGGATGGATCGCAGTCGATCCCCCACCCGCTGCGTCGAGATGGCCACCCGATCCCTCCAACTTCCGTCGTCCTGCCCCAGCCCGGATGCCTTTAAGGCTACCTCGCGAATGCGCAAATGTCGACTCTTCGCGGCATTTGACCACTTTCCGGGCACATTAGGGGGTTCTTGACGGATTTCTGGCTGTGCTTCTGTGGCGCGACGATCCAGTTGTGGCGCCTGTACTTCAATGTTCATACGGCCCCTCCCCAGTCGCGTGCGAGTACTCGGAAAATGGAAGTGGCGGTGGGGATACGCCCGCCCCCGGACCGCCAGAGCGGATCCACTCTAGTCAGGTTGGCCATTCCCCGTCTGCGCCGAGTCGGCGGGTGGCGAGGATCGCGGCGGCCGCCAGGGCGGCAGTCTCGGCCCGGAGGATGTGGGCGCCGAGGTCGAGCCGAGCCCAGGGTTTCACGCCCTCCACCTCGGCATCTGCCAGCCCACCCTCGGGACCGACGACCACGAGGAGCTCGTCTCCCGGCGGGAAGCCCAGCGCGTCGGCCGGCAGGCCTCCCCGCTCGGCCACCACCAGGCCGGGGTGTCCCGACAGGGAGGCGAGCGGAGCCAACTCCTCGACCACCGGGAGGGTCGCCCGTCGGCACTGCCGGGCGGCTTCCCGGGCGATCCGCCGCCAGCGCTCGACGGCAGCGCCGGCCCGGTCGGGTGCGGGGCGGCTGACGGAACGTTCGCCCAGGACGGGGACGATGCGGTCGACGCCGAGTTCGGTGAGCTTCTGGACGACGAGGTCCGGCTTGTCGCCCTTGGTCAGGGCGAAGGCGACGGCCAGGCGCGGGGCCGGGATGGGCTCCTGCTGGAGTGGACCCGCTGCCTCGAGGTGCACGGCCGTGCCTCCCACCGAGGTGATCCGGTACGGCCGCCAGGCGCCCGATCCGTCCGCCACGGTCACGGTCTCCCCGGCGCGGAGTCGCAGCACCCGGGCGAGATGGTGGCCGTCCTCGCCGGCGACCTCCATACCGCCGGCCAGGTCGGCGG
>JAICGL010000650.1 GCA_025923175.1 Acidimicrobiia bacterium | reverse complement strand
GTCGGGAACGGGTCCAGAACGGCATGGCCGCCTACTTCGGCTTCGTCACGGGCAACCGGCCGGACTTCCGGCTGCTTTTCGGGGCCTCCGTCCGCAACGACGCTGAGTTCGCCGAGGTCGCCGAGGCCGTCCTCGAGCACATGGCGGACGCCGTGGCCGACATGATCGACGTCGACCTGCCCGCCGAGCATCGGGCCGTCTTGGCCCACGCCGTCATCGGGATGGCCGAGGCCGTCGGTCGGCGTGCGCTGCGCGACGAGACCGCCGAGCACGACCCCGAGCTGCTCGCCCACTGGACGGCCGAGCTCGTCTGGTACGGCCTCCGGGGGATCCGTACGGGACCGGAGGTTGCCGCACCCGCCGCTCCCGGCACACGCGTCGACCTTTAGCGGGGCCCATTCGATCTGCCCGCTATGTGTCGGGCCGATGGGTCATGAACGCTGCAGCGCGGTCGATCTGGCTGGACCGTGGAAGCAACCCAGTACTGCACGTTCTATGTCGACGGGCTGTGCTTCGGCATCGGTGTCCGGGAGGTGCAGGAGGTCATCCGCTACCAGGAGATGACCCGCGTACCGCTCGCCGCCCACGTCGTCCGGGGTCTCATCAACCTCCGGGGTCAGATCGTCACCGCCATCGACCTTCGACGGCGACTCGAGCTGAACGACCGGCTTTCCGGGGACACCCCGAACCCCGGGGCCGACGACACCGAGGTGCACCCCATGAACCTCGTCGTCCGGACCGACGACGGGGTGGTGAGCCTCCTCGTTGACGAGATCGGCGAAGTCGTCGAAGTCGCGGAGGACAGCTTCGAGCGGCCGCCCCCGACGCTCGCAGGTGTGGCCCGGGAACTCGTGCGGGGTGTCTACAAGCAACAGGACAGCCTCTTGCTCGTGCTCGACACCGCCCGCGCCGTCAGCGTCAGCCGTTCCTAGAAGGAGAGCACAACGTGAGTCAGGGCATCATCGATCAGCAGGAAGACCTTCAGGCCAACGGGAACGGCGCCACGAAGAACCGCGGTCCGGCCACCCGCCCTCCCACCGAGGAACTCGCCCGGGCAGCCCGGTTCGAGAGCATGCTGGAGAACGCACCGACGAACGTCATGTTCGCCGACCGCGACTTCGTCATCACCTATATGAACCCGGCGTCGCTCGAGACGCTGCGCGGGCTCGAGGAGCACCTGCCGGTGCGGGCCGACCAGATCGTCGGGTCGAGCCTCGACATCTTCCACAAGGACCCGTCCTACCAGCGGGGCATCCTGGCCTCGGAGGAGAACCTCCCCCGCCGCGCCAACATCAAGGTGGGGCCCGAGACCCTCGACCTGCTCGTCTCCCCCATCCGGGACAAGGAGGGGAACTACATCGGGGCGATGGCCACCTGGGAGGTCATCACCGAGAAGCTCCGCCTCGAGAGGGAGCGCGCCGAGACCGCCAGCGACACCAGCGCCGTGAACACGGTGCTCCAGGCCCTCTCCGGAGCGCACAACGTTGACGAAGCGGCCCGCCTGGCCCTCGACGCGGTGCGTGACTCCTTCGGCTGGGCCTACGGCTCGTTCTGGAAGGTCGACCCCTCCGACCGTGCCCTCAAGTTCGTGCTCGAGTCGGGCGACGCCGGCGAGGAGTTCCGCCGGGTCACGCTGGCAGCCTCCTTCACCGAGGGCGTGGGCCTCTCCGGCCGGGCCTGGCGGACTCGGGATCTCTACTTCACTCGCGACATCGGCGAGATGACCGACTGCGTCCGGGCGCCCGTCGCCCAGAAGATCGGTGTGAAGTCCGGCGTCTGCTTCCCGCTCATCGTCGAGGGCGACGTGATCGGCACCATGGACTTCTTCGCCACCGAGACACTCGACCCGTCCCCCGGCCGGCTCGAAGCCCTCCGCAACGTCGGGCGCATGGTCTCCTCCGCCATCGAGCGGGTCGAGGCCCAGAACCGGGAGCGGGAGGCGGCCGAGGCGCTGCGCCGCAACGTCGACCTCATCCTCGACGTGGTCAACGCCGCCGCCGCCGGGGACCTGACCCGGGAGGTCACGGTCAAGGGCGACGACGCCATCGGCCAGATGGGCGAGAGCCTCGACAAGTTCTTCGGCGACCTGCGCCGCTCGGTCGGCGCCATCGCCCAGAACGCCACCAGCGTGTCGTCGGCTTCCGAGCAGCTGACCGGCGTCAGCGAGCAGATGGGCGCCAACGCCGCCGAGACGTCGGCTCAGGCCAACGTGGTGAGCTCGGCCGCCGAGGCCGTCAACCTCAACGTCCAGACGGTGGCCACCGCCGCCGAGGAGATGTCGTCGTCGATCGGTGAGATCGCCAAGAACGCCAGCGAGGCCGCCCGGGTGGCCTCCGAGGCGGTGGTCGTGGCCGACTCCACCAACACGACCGTCGGCAAGCTGGGCGAGAGCTCGGCCGAGATCGGCAAGGTCATCAAGGTGATCACCTCGATCGCCCAGCAGACCAACCTCCTGGCCCTCAACGCCACGATCGAAGCGGCCCGGGCCGGCGAAGCCGGCAAGGGGTTCGCCGTGGTGGCCAACGAGGTCAAGGAGCTGGCCAAGGAGACGGCCCGGGCCACCGAGGACATCTCTGGGAAGATCGAAGCCATCCAGGCCGACACCCAGGGCGCGGTCGAGG
>JAICGL010000649.1 GCA_025923175.1 Acidimicrobiia bacterium | reverse complement strand
CTTCACCGCCGCGCTGGCCCGGAAGGCGCCGAGGACCTCGACCGAGGCGATCGTGGCCAGGGCCAGCTTCGGGGAGACATCGTCGGCGATGCTGGCCAGGCCGAGGACGCGGATGTGCACCGTCGCGCCGGCGGCCCGAAGTTCCTCGAGATCGCGGCGGCTGAAGTGCTGAGTCCCGAGCACGAGGGTCCGGCGGGCCACGGTCTGATCGACGACCGCCGCCCGCGCTCCGAGCTGGCCCCGGATGGCAGTCCGGATGAAATCCGTCCGGTTGGCGTAAAAGCCTTCCTGGACCAGGAGGTCGATCTGGCCCAGGTCCACCAGGCCGAGGTTGATGGTGATCTTCTCCGTCTTCTCAGCTTCGGGCCCCGTCATCCGCGCCATCCTGTGACCATCTGGTGGGATGGTACACCAGAACCCGCGCTGGTTAGCCCCCGGGGAGCGTTCAGTCGGACAACGACCGCATCAACGACGTGCGCTGAGCGTCACGTGTCGGTGCAGCACTTGCCGTCCGGGGACTCGTGGCGGTGGGCTTCGGCAGTCTGCTGACCGTCGCAGCACATCTGAGGGGCGGTCTCGGTTTCTTCGGCGGAGGATTCCTGCGGTTCGGGATCCGGGCTCATCAACGTTTCCTTCCGTGAGATGGAGGTCAGCGGTCCCAGTGTCGGTGCCAGCCGATGGCCTCGCAGAGGGCGGTCACGAAACCCTTGGTCGGGGCCTTGGTCACCAGCACTCCGGGAGCGCCGTCGACGATGCCGAGGTCGGCCAGCGCAGCCACGGCGTCACCCCAGGCGGCGATGGTCTTGCAGTGCCGGTAGGCCTCGAGGAGGAACAGCTCCGCCTTCGGGCCGTTCATGACGGCGGCATTGGCCACGACCACGGCGTCGAACTCGACTGATTCGCAGTTCCAGACGGTCTTGTGGACCTCGATCGACCCGTCCAGCTTTCCGGCGTGGGGTGCAACCACGAAGCCCATCGCTCCGGCGGCATCGAGGCCCTTCTGGATCACGCCGAGGGCCCGCTCGTCGACCCCGGGGGCGGCCAAGACCGCCACCACGCGACCGGCGATGGGGCCGGGAGCGGTTGGCATCATCGTCAGGGCGGGCGACGACCCGGCGTCGGTGGCGGGCGAGCCCTTCGGAGCGCGCAGGCCGAGGTTGCCGGCAACCCGGCCGCACAGTTCGGTGGCGACGTTGGCCAGATTGCCCACCATGCGGTCGACGATCTCGGACTCGGCCACCTTGCTCAACTCGAAGCTGAACGCTCCGACCACATGGTCCCGTTCGACATCCGAGAGGCTGTTCCAGAACAGCGTCGCCTGGCTGTAGTGGTCGTCGAACGACGCCGGGCGCTCCCGCACCTTCGGGCCGTCGACCGCTCGGGGGACGTGGACGTAGGCCCCGTCAGACTCGGGAACCGTCTCACCGGCGACGATGGCGGCGAAGGGGCACCCGCCCCCGATCGAGTTGGGAACGTACGGCGCCCGGCCTTCGTGGATGGCCTGCTGGCCGAAACCGTCACGGTGGTTGTCGTTCACCTCGGCGTGGGGCCGGTTGATCGGAAGCTGGGAGAAGTTCGGCCCGCCCAGCCGGGTGAGCTGCGTGTCGAGGTAGGAGAAGAGACGGCCCTGCAGCAGCGGGTCGTCGGTCAGGTCGATACCCCGCACGAGATGGCCGGGGTGGTACGCCACCTGCTCCGTCTCGGCGAAGAAGTTCGACGGGTTCCGGTTGAGGGTCAGCTTGCCGACGAGCCGGACAGGCGCCAACTCCTCGGGGACGATCTTCGTCGCGTCAAGCAGATCGATCCCCTCGAAGAACTGGTCGTCACTGTCGGGCAGCAACTGGAGGCCGAGCTCCCACTCCGGGAAGGCGCCGGCCTCGATCGCCTCGGCCAGGTCCCGGCGGTGGAAGTCGGGGTCGATCCCACCCAGCTTCTGGGCCTCCTCCCACACCAGGCCGTGGATCCCCGCCGCCGGCTTCCAGTGGAACTTGACCAGCGTGGTCTCGCCCGCCTCGTTGACGAGTCGGAAGGTATGGACGCCGAACCCCTCCATCGTGCGGTAGGAGCGGGGGATGGCCCGGTCGGACATGGTCCACATCAGCATGTGGGTCGACTCCGGCTGCAACGACACGAAATCCCAGAACGTCGAGTGCGCCGTCTGCGCCTGCGGGATCTCCCGATCAGGTTCCGGCTTGGCCGCATGGACGAGATCGGGGAACTTGATGGAGTCCTGGATGAAGAAGACCGGGATGTTGTTGCCCACCAGATCGAAGTTCCCCTCCGGTGTGTAGAACCGGGTCGAGAAACCCCGCACATCGCGGGCGGTGTCGGCCGAGCCTCGGGATCCGACCACCGTGGAGAAGCGGAGAAACACCGGGGTCGGCGTCGCCGTGTCGCAGAGGAAGCGGGCGCAGGTCACGTCGCTCATCGACTCGTAGAGCACGAACTCGCCGTGGGCGGCGGTACCCCGGGCATGCACGGCCCGCTCGGGGATGCGCTCGTGGTCGAAGTGCATGATCTTCTCGCGGAAGTGGAAGTCCTCCAGCAGCGCCGGCCCGCGCGATCCCGCCCGCAGCGTGTTGTCGGTGTCCTCCACCCGCACGCCCTGCGCCGTCGTCAACTGAT
>JAICGL010000648.1 GCA_025923175.1 Acidimicrobiia bacterium | reverse complement strand
ATCGCCGAAGATCTCTCGGATCCGGTTATCGCCAGCCGAGCTTTGAGTCTGCGGTTCAAAGCCGCAATGGAGCAGGCCGACCTCGCCGAGGCTGAACTGAGCCTGGCCAGGAACCAGGAACTCGTCGCGGAGCTTGGCCAACCGACGCTCACCTGGGCGACACTGCATCACCACGCCACACTTCGCCTTCTGCGCGACGATGCCGACGCGCAGGCAGCGATGGAGGCCGCCTACCAGTTCGGCGTCAGCGCCCGCCGGCCGAGCATCGCTGTGTTCAAGCTGTCCCAGGAGATCTGGTTCCTCCGAGAGCAGGGTCGCATAGGCGAACTCGAGGACGCCTTCCGCCAACTCATCGACCTGAGCCGGTACCCCATGGGGATCGCTGTCTTAGCCCTGGTGGCTTTGGAGAATGGCCGGGAGGAGGAGGCGGCCGGCCTGTTCGATGAGCTCGCTGCGACCGACTTCGCCCACCCCACCAACAACGTCGCCTGGCTGAATTTCTACGGCCTCTGCGCCACAGTCTGCGCCCTGTTCGCTCGGCGCGACTGCGTTCCCATCCTGAAGTCCCGCCTCGAGCCCTGGGCCGACCAACTCATCGTCGCGTCGTTCGCCGGGTGGGTCTCCGGGCCGGTTGCCTTCCATCTCGGCTTACTGGCCACCACCGTCGGCGATTGGGACGAGGCCGAGTCGCACTTTGCTGCTGCAGCCGCCACCCAGGAACGCATTGCCGCCCCGATCTTCCTCGCCCGAACACGCGTCGAGTGGGCGCGGATGCTGCTCGCCCGGGCCGAACCCAACGACGCCGACCGGGCCCACGCCTTGCTCAGCCAAGCCCTCGACACCGCTCGGGAACGCAGCCTGTCGAAGCTCGAAGCCGACGCTGTAGCGCTCATGTCGTCGTCCTGATCGAGCTCGCACAGGTGGGTCTGGCCGCTTTCGGGGCGTTGGAAGGGCTGAGTCTGGGTGACGGTCGCGCTCACCCGTAACTATTACGGATAAGCGCGACCGCCAGACGTCGAGCCCGGGTTGCGGATGGCTCGGAGGTGCCGCTCCGTGCGTATGGGCGGGGCTCGTTCCGCTCGGGCCTGCCGGACCTAGCGAAGCTTGAGGACGGCGGAGCCCTTCTTCGAGAGCCAGATTCCACCTACGCCCAGGAGCAGCAGCGGCACGATCGCCAGCCAGAAGATCAAACTCTCGGCGGAGGCGGGCTTGGGCGGGCCGACGGCCTTGACCTGCTTCTCGGTCAGGACGTCGGTGGTCGGTGCCGCCAGCTGCTCGTCGAAGGCGTCGTCGGCGAAGTTGGTGAAGTCGGGGTCGGGGTCGATCACCACTGGGGTCAGCGGTGCGGGCGCCGACTCGGCCGGCGGTGCCGGCGGTTGGGTGGTCGGTGTGAAGTCCTCACCGGAGGTGTCGACGGGCATCTCCACCGGTCCCAGGTCCTCGACCGGCGGCTCGAACGGCGTCGGCGGTGACTCGATCGGCTGGAAGTCGGGTGCCAGCGACTCGAACGGCGGGACGATGCTCTCCGGCTTGTACTCGACCGTCAGCTTGTAGCCGGTGTTCGGACCGACGTAGTTGAAGACGACGATCGAATACTTGCCCTTGGACGGGCGGAAGATCCGGACCTTCTCGGGGTTCGTGGCCGTGGCCGACTGCTGCACCGGCAGCCCCTCCTCGCCCACCGGGTCGTCCCACACATAGAGGTCCATGTCGTTGACATCGGTCGCGCTGACGTAGTCGTGGCCGCCCGCCGAGATGCCGTCGATCCGCTCCGTCTTCCACTCAAGGGCGACCGACACGAAGAACTCGTCGGCCGGCGTGAGCGTGGGTGGGAGCACGACCTCCAGCGGGATCACGTCACAGAACGACTGCTGTTTGCACGTCTCCGGTGTGTTCAGCTTCGGAGCCGGCGCCGGCAGGCCGGGCAGCGGGTTCTGGCCCGCGATCGGGCCGAACTCCTTCTCCACCTTCTGGTTCTCGGTGACCCGGATGGCATTGGCGGCCTGGTCGAGGGCCGAGACCGGCATGGCCGGGCTCAAAGCCAGCACCCCCAACAACAGCCCAGTCATGGCGAAGCCGGCCAGACGCGAGCACCGAAGCAACGGCCGGCCGGGGGGTGCCGTGGGCGCGGCCGGCGACGTTGTTGAGGTGCGAGAGCGCCGATCCATCGTCCCCATCATCCCAGTTGTGGTGGGCTGGGGTCGATGAGGAACCCGGCGCCGTAGTTGTTGCAGGGATCGCTCGGCGTCCGCTGGGCCATGACATCGCCCTGCGGCCACGTGGCCGTCAGGTAGCGCTTGCCGCCCTCGACCATCCGCCAGCAGCCGGCCTGCTGACTGCCCGGCGCCCGCCCGTTCGAGTCCCACCACATCACGGTCGCGTCCTTGACGCACGTGTAGTCGTTCGGCTCGTAGAAGCAGGCAGGCACCGCCGGGTTGGACGACGGGATCTTGGGAATGGCGTGATAGCCCTTGTCGACCGACGTCGGCCCGAGCCGAGGCCCGGCCACCTGAATGCCGGTGAACAGCTGGAAGAGGTCGTCGTAGAACTCGCAGGCGTAGTTGATGACGTCGCTCTTCGGCGTGTCGGTGTCGGCGTCGCGATGGGCCAGGAAACACAGCTCCT
>JAICGL010000647.1 GCA_025923175.1 Acidimicrobiia bacterium | reverse complement strand
GTCGACCGCCTGGCCCAGCGCCTCGATGCGGTGCTCGAGGTCGGCGGCCTTCACGAACTCCTCGATCCGGCCGGAGCGCTCGTCGAGGGCCAGCTCCAGCGACTTGAGGCGGCGGCCGATCTCCTCCGACCGCACGGTCTCCTCCAGGTGGCCGAGCCGGTCGGCCATCGCCGCCTCCAGGCCGTCGAGGCGCCGGACGACGTCGTTGCCGCGCAGCGACTCCTCCACTCCCGCCAGCTGGCTGGCCACCGACCGTTCCAGCCCCTCCAACCGCCCGCCCAGCGCCGGGTCGACGACACCCGGATCGACGTCGAGCAGCTCGGTCAGGGTCCGCTCCATCCGGCCCAGCCGGTCGTTCATCTCGTCGTGCTTCACCGCCTCCTCGAGGTTGCCGAGCCGGCGCTTGACCGTTGCCTCGAGAGCGATCAGCCGGGCACCGGTGTCCTCACCGGCCAGTGACTGCTCGACCTGGTGCAGCCGCTCGGCCATCGCACCCAGGCGGTTGTCGAGCTCGGCCCGCACCACCCGTTCCACGCCGGCCAGCCGGCTGCCGAGGGTCTGCTCCAGCAGCTCGATGCGCCCTTCGAGCTGGCCGTCGGTTCCGAGCTGGCGGGTCAGCTCGCCCAGCCGCTCGGTGACGAGACGCTCCAGCCCCTCCAGCTTGCGCTCGACCTCGGCGAAGGTTTCCCGCTGGGCCCGCTGCTCCGCCAGCTGGGCCACGACGGCCCGGCTGAACAGCTCGTCGACCCGCGGCATCCCGTCCTGCGCGTCGGGGTTCTCTGGGCTCGTCATCGGCCGAAGTGTAAGCGCCCATCGCGGCTCTTTCGCAAGGCGAAAGAGCCGATGTTTCTGGGCGGCTTCCGCCGCCTCCCGCCCTGCCTCCGCCGGGCTCACGTGTCGACACCGCCCGAAAACATGCGCTAGTCATCGCGCGTGGGGACGATCGCGGCCCTTGCGGGCGGTGTCGGGGCAGCCCGCTTCCTCCGGGGCCTGGTCCGGGCGATGCCGGCCGAGGAGGTCGTCGTGGTGGGCAACACCGGCGACGACGAGATCTTCCACGGGCTTCACGTCTCTCCCGACCTCGACACGGTCACCTACACCCTGGCCGAAGCGGTCGGAGCGACCGGCTGGGGGCTGGCCGACGACACCTTCCGGACGCTGGAGGCCTATGCCCGCTACGGCGAACCGACGTGGTTCCGCCTCGGCGACGCCGACCTGGCCACCCACCTCTACCGCACCAGCCGCCTCCGGGAGGGCGCCACGCTCACCGAGGTGACGGCCGAGATCGCCCTGGCGTGGGGCGTGAAGGCCAGGCTCCTCCCGATGACCGACGACCGGGTGGCGACCGTGATCGACGTCGCGACTGCTGCAGCGGCCGACGCCGCGCTTGTCGGGGGGACACCCCCCATCCCCCCGGGGGACGGTGAGCCCGTCACGATGGCGATGCAGGAGTGGTTCGTCCGGGAACGGGCGCAGCCCCCGGTGGCCGCCGTCCGCTTCGAAGGCGCCGCTCAGGCAAAGCCCGGGCCGGCGGTGCTCGACGCCCTGGCCGAGGCCGACGCCGTCCTCCTGTGCCCGTCGAACCCGGTGATCTCGATCGGCCCGATCCTGGCCCTGCCGGGGGTCCGTGACGTGCTGCGGGCCCGGCGGGCCCGGGTGGTCGGCGTGAGCCCTATCATCCGGGGAGCCACCGTGAAGGGGCCGGCCGACCGGCTGATGGCGGCGGCGGGAATCGAGGTCTCGTGCGCGGGAGTCGCCTCGATCTACGCCGACATCTGCGCCACCCTCCTCGTCGACGAGAGCGACGCCGACCGGGTTCCCGACGTCGAGAGCCACGGCGTGCGGGCGGCGGTGGCCCCTATCCTCATGCGCGACGCCGACGGGGCCGCCGAGCTGGCCCGCCGGGCGCTCGATCTCGCTGGCTGAGCGGACCGGACATGATCGAACTCGTCCCGCTGCCCGGGGTCCCCGAAATCCGGCCCGGTGTCCAGGTGGCCCCGCTGCTGGTCGAAGCGGCGGTCGCCGCCGGCCGGCCCCTCCAGGCCGGCGACTGCCTGGTCGTGACCCAGAAGATCGTCTCCAAGGCCGAGGACCGGCTGGTCCCGCTCGACCCGGGCGACCCGGAGGCCCGCCGCCGACTGGTGGAGGCAGAGTCCGTCCGCATCCTGCGCCGGCGGGGCGACCTCATCATCTCCGAGACCCGCCATGGGTTCGTCTGCGCCAACGCCGGCATCGATCTGTCCAACGTCGACGACGGGTGGGCCGCCCTCCTACCGGTCGACGGCGACCGCTCCGCCCGGCGCATCCGGGACGGGATCAGGGCCTGTTGCGGCATGGAGGTGGCGGTGGTGATCTCCGACACCTTCGGCCGCCCGTGGCGTCACGGTCTCGTCGACGTCGCCATCGGCGTGGCGGGCCTGGCCGCCGTGGTCGACCTGCGGGGGACGGAGGACGACCGGGGCCGCGCCCTCCAGGTCACGGAGGTGGCGATCGCCGACGAGGTCGCCTCCGCCGCCGAGCTCGTGATGGGCAAGGCGAAAGGGATTCCCGCCGCCCTCGTCCGGGGGCTCGACGCCGCCTGGCTCAGGGATTCCTCCGTCGGCGAACTGATCCGGCCTCCCAGCG
>JAICGL010000646.1 GCA_025923175.1 Acidimicrobiia bacterium | reverse complement strand
TGCCCGCCTGGGTCGGTGCTCTCGTCGTCGTTGCGGCGGAGGCCGTGCTCAGGCCGCGACACAGCGCTGAGATCGAACGCATCGCCGCTCCCGGGGGTCCACTGGCGGTCAACGCCAAACCCGTCGACTTCGGAGCGACCGGCGGCCAGGCCCAGTTCACGATCGCGAACACCGGCCGGGAACCGCTGGTCTTCGAGACCCGGTCGGCCGTCGACTGGATCTCGTTCGTCGGCGGCGAAGGCACCCTCGATCCCGGTGCCGACACGGTGGTATCGATCGTGCTCGACCGGTCCCAGGCGCCGGAGGGAGCGGCCGACAGCGAAGTCCGGGTGCAGACCAACGGCGGCTCGGCCGTGGTGCCGGTGCGGGCCGTCGTGGAGCGGGCGCCGGATGTGTCGAGCGTCGAGGTCACCCCCCGGTCGATGGTGGTGCGTCGCTGTCCCGGGTCGACGCCCGCTCAGGTCCGGGCGGCCATCGTCGAGGAATCAGGTGTCGGCGCCGTCGAGCTCCACTGGGTGCGGCCGGGGACGGCCGAACAGGTGAGCCCGTTGAGCGGGGAGAGCGGGGCCCACTATCTCGGGGCGCTGGGCCCGTTCGACACGGCAGGCGACGTCCGGTGGTGGGTCAGCGCAGTCGACATCCGGAACAACCGGTCCGCGTCGGCGCCTCAGATCCTCCGGGTCGGCTCCTGCTGATCGACGAGTTCCAGGAGTTGATGGCCCGGACCTACGGGGCGCGGGATCGGGCGCGAGGTCGTGACGCCACGGTGGCCTGGCTGGCCGAGGAGATGGGTGAGCTGGCCCGGGCGGCCCGCAAGGGCTCCCGCGACGAGCAGCTCCACGAACTCGGCGACGTCCTGGCCTGGCTGGCGTCGCTGGCCGAACAGCTCGGCCTCTCCCTCGAGGAGGCCGCGGCGCGCTACGCGCAGGGATGCCCCCGGTGTGGGGGCATCCCGTGCGCTTGCGGCTAGATAGCTACTCCTCGGTGCCGGTTCCGCCGAGGCCGAAGGACTCGGCGGGTTCGATGCGGCTGGTGCCGTCGCCGAGGACCGACGGGGTCTCCCCCAGCGAGCGGAGCCACTCGGCGAGGTCCTGGTCGGTGTCGCTGGAGTAGAACGGCAGCGGCTGGGCCTCCGGCGCCACCGTCTCGATCGAGCGGTAGCGCAGCATGCCCGTCCCCGCCGGGATCAGCTTGCCGATGATGACGTTCTCCTTGAGGCCGAGAAGCTGGTCCGAACGGCCCTCGATGGCCGCCTCGGTCAGCACCCGGGTGGTCTCCTGGAACGACGCCGCCGACAGCCACGAGTCGGTGGCCAGCGAGGCCTTGGTGATCCCCATGAGCTCGGGACGGCCCTCGGCCGGCTGCTTGCCGTCCTCCACCAGACTCCGGTTCATCTCTGCGTACACCCGGGTGTCGACCTTCTCGCCGGGCAGGAACTCGGAGTCGCCTGGCTCGGAGACGGCAACACGGCGCAGCATCTGGCGGACGATCAGCTCCACGTGCTTGTCGTGGATCGACACGCCCTGCTCGCGGTACACCCGCTGGACCTCGTCGACCAGGTACACCTGGGTCTCCCGGATGCCCTTGATGTCGAGCAGTTCCTTGGGATCGACCGGGGTCTTCATGTCGCCGATGAGGCGCTGACCGGCCGTGACCTCCTGACCGTCGGAGACGGCCAGCAGCGTCCGGCGGGACACCGGTGTGTAGGAGTCTTCCGATCCGTCGTCGCCGACGATCGTGATCGTCCGCTCGCCCCGGTCGCTCTCGCCGACCCGGACGACACCCGAGGTGCGGGCCAGCGTGGCCTTCCCCTTGGGGCTCCGGGCCTCGAACAGTTCGACGACGCGGGGAAGACCGTGGGTGATGTCCTCCCCGGCCACACCACCGGTGTGGAACGTCCGCATGGTGAGCTGCGTGCCGGGCTCGCCGATGGACTGGGCGGCGATGATGCCCACGGCCTCGCCGAGGTCGACCATCGTGCCGGTGGCCATCATCCGGCCGTAGCACTTGGCGCAGATCCCGACGGCGGCGTCACAGGTCAGCACCGACCGCACCCGGATCCGGGTGCAGGCCTCGTCGCCCGCGATCTGCTCCATCTCCAACTCGCCGATCTCCCGCTCGTTGCGGGGGATCACCGTGCCGTCGGACAGCGTGATGTCCTCCGCCGGGACACGGCCGAGGATCTTCGTCTCGAGGATCCGCTCGTCGGCGGTGGTGTCGACGGCGATGCCCCGGGTGCTGCCGCAGTCCTCCTCCCGGACGATCAGCTCCTGGGCCACGTCGACGAGGCGCCGTGTCAGGTAGCCGGAGTCGGCCGTCCGCAGGGCGGTGTCGGCCAGACCCTTCCGGGCGCCGTGGGTGGAGATGAAGTACTCGAGGACCGAGAGGCCCTCGCGGAAGTTCGACTTGATCGGCCGGGGGATGATCTCGCCGCGGGGGTTGGCCACCAGACCGCGCATACCGGCGATCTGGCGGACCTGCATGATGTTCCCTCGGGCACCGGAGCCGACCATCATGTCGATCGGGTTGAACTGCTCCTCCTGGAGGCCCTTCTCCATTGCCGACCGCACCTCGTCGGTGGCGTTGGTCCAGATCTCCACTTCCTTCTGACGGCGCTCGCCGTCGGTGA
>JAICGL010000645.1 GCA_025923175.1 Acidimicrobiia bacterium | reverse complement strand
GGGCGATTAGCTCAGCGGGAGAGCGCTGCCTTCACACGGCAGAGGCCACTGGTTCGAAACCAGTATCGCCCACCTGGGGTTCTGAAAGTTCCTGAGAAGAAGAGTTTCGCCCGGTGTATGTAAGGCCCCTATGAGCGGTGTAGGCTGCTTCGCACCGGTGGCCGCTACGTGCGGTCGAACCGGTGGGAGTACCTGCCAGACAGCAACGGGGGAGGATCTGTTGAAGAAAGCACTCGCTGCCGCCCTGATCGTGGGCGTCACGCTGATCATTCCTGGCGCAGCCTTCGCTGAAAAGCTGCCCGGTGGTCGGCCGCCGTGTTCCATCCTTTGGAAGAACGAAGCTCCGGGCTACGACTCGTTCTGCAACTCGTTCCCGTGAGCCGACCCGCGCGGTAGCCACCGCGCCTGTTGTTCTTCGAGACCCCCCGGTTTTCCGGGGGGTCTCACGCGTGGTGATGAGGCTCCGGGGGTCGTGGTGCGGGGTCGGTCCGGCGGGGCACACACGAACCCCCCGAAGCCCACTTTTAACTTCTACCGCAAAAGCGGGCAAAACCAACCTTGCCCACAGCAAGTACCCGTTTGTTTCAGTCCAGCAGGTCGGGTTGGCGCCGCACGATCATCTCGTAGAGGGGCTGGAAGTTGAACCAGCCGATGGTGTGCGAACCGACCTGGCCGGCGGTGTGGGCGGCGTCGTCGTCGGCGATGTGGACGGGCGTGCCCGCCGCCTCGGCCAAGAGCTGCGACTGGCAGCAGCGGTCCATGGAGATGAACCACCAGGCCGCCTCGTCGACGGAGTGACCGACGCTGAGCAGCCCGTGGTTGCGCAGGATCACCGCTTTGCGACCACCTAGGGAGTGGGCGATGCGCTTGCCCTCCTCGACGTCGAGCACGACGCCGGTGTAGTCGTCGAAGAGCGCGTGATCCTGGTAGAAGGCACAGGCGTCCTGGGTCAGCGGGTCGAGGAGGCGACCCAGAGACGACCAGCTCTTGCCGTACATCGAATGCGAATGGGCGGCGGCCACGACGTCGGGCCGGGCGGCGTGCACCTGGGAGTGGATGGCGAACGCCGCCCGGTTGACGGCGCGCTCCCCCTCGACGACGTCGCCCTCGTCGTTGATGAGCACGAGATCGCTGACCCTGATGTGGGCGAAGGGCTCCCCGAACGGGTTGACCCAGAAGTGGTCGGGCCGCTCAGGGTCCCGGGCCGTGATGTGCCCGGCCACACCCTCCTCGTAGCCGAAGTGGGCGAACAGGCGGAAAGCGGCGGCGAGGCGCTGCTTGCGGTGCAGGCGTTCCTCCTCGACGGAACCGAATGTCGGAGGCAGCGGCAGACGCAGATCGGCCATGACCCTGACGTTAGTGCCCTCTGGTTCGGCCGGGTGGTTGCCGGCCTACCGCCCATCGTCCGTCCGGACTAGCCCCCGCCCATCAAATCGGCCTTAAGGGCCAGAAAAGATGGTCTATCGGGCTCAACCCACGGATTGGCCGAGCCGAAGGACTGGTCACACGCCCGAACGGAACGGGCTCGAGCATCGCCGGACATTTGGATCGGGGCGATGCAACGAGAAAAGGGAGAGCCACAATCATGTTCGACGTCATCCCCCGCTGGGCCCTCGCTCTCGGCATTGGCACGATCAGCGCCGCCAGTGTCGGCACCCTCGCTTTTGAGACTCTGGGTTCGAACTCGGCCTGTGTCGAGACGAACTCGGCCGTGATCGAGTCCAACGCCTGCGCCAAGGACGCCGCCGCCGGCAGCGCCGTGGCCAGCCTCGACGAACTGAAGGCTCAGCTGACCAACAGCGTGGGCACCGCCCAGGGCCAGGTGCAGGGCATCGTGAACAGCGCCAAGGGTCAGGTCGCCTCGGCGTCGTCCGACGCTCAGACCGTCCTCGGCTCCACGATGGGCACCGTTTCCGGCCAGGCCAACCTGACCCCGGCCTTCAGTCTCGCCTCCGGCAAGCTCCTCTCGATCTTCAACGACGTGACCAACGCCCTCGACCTCGCCCAGACCAACGCCGACAACGCCTTCGGCATCGCGGCCGCCGCGCTCGACGCCCCCAACCTGACCCTCCTCGAGGCTCAGACCGCCCTGGCGCTGGCTCAGGCGAACGCCAATGCCGCGGTCATCACCGCCCAGGAAACCGTCAACTCGGCGATTGACACGGCCCAGGGCGAGATCAACATGGCCCTGGCGACGCTGCAAAGCACGATCAACAGCGCCCTGTCGCAGGCCTCCACCCAGGGCAACAACGCCCTGACGGGTGTGCTGGGCACGGCCAAGGACCAGGTGGCGGGCGTGCAGTCGACCGTCTCCGGCGTCCTGTCCCAGGTGACCGGCACGGTCGCTTCGGTTCCGGCTCAGGTCAGCGGCGTGGCCGGCCAGGTGACCGGCGCCGTCAGCGGTGCCACCAGCGGTGCTCCGTCCCCGGCCGACGCGGTCGGCACGGTCACCGGCGCCGTCGGCACGGTCACGGGTGCGGTTGACACCGTGACCGACACCGTCACCAGCCTCCCCGGCACCGTGACGGGCACCGTCGGCGGCCTGACCGGCCAGCTGAACAGCGCCCTCAACGGGATCCTCGGTGGCTCGAGCGCCAGCGGCTCGGCCTCGGTGAGCACCGGCGGCGGCCTCCT
>JAICGL010000644.1 GCA_025923175.1 Acidimicrobiia bacterium | reverse complement strand
GTTGACCATGCACGACACCGATGTACACACCGAGACCAGCAGCTTCCCTTGCGGTGTCCGTTTGAACATCGAATAGAACGAGCACACGCCGAGCACTTCGGCCGGTGTGAGCCCGATGTGCTCGGCCACCTCTTCCATCCCGGCTTCGGTGACGTACCCGTCGCGCTCCTGCACCTCGTAGAGCAGCGGCATGAGCGCCGAGCGCTTGGACGGATAGCGGGCGAGGATTTCCCCTGCTCTCGGAATGCCAGGTCTCTCGATCACCGGTCGACGTCCCCCATGATCGGGTCGATGCTGGAGATGATGGCGATACCGTCGGCCACGAGGCCGCCCTGGACCATCGTCGACAGCGTCTGCAGGTTGTAAAAGGACGCACCCCGGATGTGCATCCGGTACGGCCGGCCCGACCCGTCCGACACGAGATAGCAGCCCAGCTCGCCCCGGGGGTTCTCCACCGCCACGTACGTCTCCCCGGGCGGAACCTTGAAGCCCTCGGTGAAGATCTTGAAGTGGTGGATCAGGGCTTCCATCGACTCGTCGATGCGGGCCCGGGGCGGCGGGGTGACCTTGCGGTCCTGGATGCGGTAGTCGCCGTCGGGCATCCGGTCCAGGCACTGCCGCACGATCTTGAGTGACTCGGCGATCTCGTGGAGCCGGATGCGGTAGCGGTCGAACGTGTCGCCGTTCTCGGTGTAGATGACGTCGAAGTCGACCTCGTCGTAGGCCAGGTAGGGCTGCGCCTTGCGCAGGTCCCACGGCATCCCCGTCGAGCGCAGGATGGGCCCGCTGGCGCCGAGGGCCAGGGCCTGTTCGGTCGTGATCACGCCGATCCCCACCGTCCGCTCCATCCAGATGGGGTTCTCGGTCAACAGCTCGTCGTACTCGGCCACGCCCTTGGGCACCGCTTCGCAGATCTCGTCCACATCCCGCTGCCAGCTGGGCGGCAGGTCGGCGGCCACCCCGCCCGGCCGGATGTAGTTGTGGTTCATCCGCAGGCCGGTCGTCTTCTCGAAGAAGGCCAGCACCAGCTCCCGCTCCCGCCAGCCGTAGAGCATCATCGAGATGGCGCCGAGGTCCATGCCGTTGGTGGCGAGGAACAGCAGGTGCGACGCCACCCGGTTGAGCTCGCACATCATCATGCGGATCCAGGTGGCCCGGGGCGGAACCTCCAGGTCGAGCAGCCGCTCGACCGCCATCGAGAAGACCAGCTCGTTGAAGAGCGGAGCGGCGTAGTCCATTCGGGTCGTGTTGGTCGACCCCTGGACGTAGGTCAGCTGCTCACCCGTCTTCTCCATGCCGGTGTGCAGGTAGCCGATGACGGGCTTGGCCCGCAGCACCGTCTCACCCTCGAGCTCGAGCACCACGCGGAGCACGCCGTGGGTCGACGGGTGCTGCGGCCCGAGGTTGACGATCATGGTCTCGTCGGACTCCGGCCACTGCTCAGGGCCGACGACGAGGTCGCGGGGGGTCAGCGTCATCGGGGCCTCTGCGCTTCCTTGAACTGGACGGGCACCCGCGAGGGGGCGTCGTCCTTGCGGAGCGGGTGCCCCTCCCAGTCGTCGGGCATGAGCAGGCGGACGAGGTCGGGGTGCTCGGCGAATCGCACGCCGAACAGGTCGTAGATCTCCCGCTCCGGCAGCTCTGTCCCGGGAAAGAGCTCGAAGAGGCTCTCCACCTCGCAGGCATCGCCGTCGGGCACCTGCGTGATCAGCCGGATCCGGCGGTTGCGAGGGTGGGAGAGCAGGTTGGCCACGAGCTCGAATCGTTCCCGATCGACCCCGGCGGAAACCGGTCGATCGGGGCGGAGCAGCTGGTCGACGGCGGTGATGTCGGAGCACTGGGTGAACTGCTGCTCCTCTTTCAAGAATCTGACGGCTTCCCGCCATGCGTCGCGTGGAACGTGGACGACCGTCTGCCCGTGCGATTCCGCGGCGACAGCACCTTTGACGTGGTCGACGAGTGCTTGGGCCACGTCGTCCTTGTGCATTTCTTCACGAGTGCCGGAAGGAAATTTCTCAGTGTCAGTCATGGCGCAGGAAAGGGACTCGCCTTTCAGGCCGGGCGCGAAACGGGCTCTTCGATCTGGATCCCTGCGCCCTCACCGGGCCGGCGGAGGATCTGCCCGGAGCGGATCTTCTCGTGGAGGGTGAGGATGCCGTGCATCAGGGTCTCCGGGCCCGGCGGGCAGCCGGGCACGTACACGTCGACAGGAACGATCTCGTCCACACCCTGGACGATGGCGTAGTTGTTGAACATCCCGCCGCTCGAGGCGCAGACGCCCATCGAGATGACCCACTTCGGTTCGACCATCTGGTCGTAGATCTGGCGGAGCACCGGAGCCATCTTCTGGCTGACCCGGCCGGCCACGATCATCAGGTCGGCCTGGCGGGGGCTGGCGCGGAACACCTCCATGCCGAACCGGCTGAGGTCGTAGTGGGCGGCGCCGCTGGCCATCATCTCGATGGCGCAGCAGGCCAGCCCGAACGTGGCCGGCCACACAGAGTTGCGTCGGGCCCACTTCACGAGGTCTTCCAGCTGCGTGGTCAGGAAGCTCTGGTTGATGGCTTCGAGACCCATCAGGCCGCTTCGCTCGTCTGGTCGGGCCCGGACCCCTGCGGCGGCCAGGTCTTCGTCC
>JAICGL010000643.1 GCA_025923175.1 Acidimicrobiia bacterium | reverse complement strand
GAGCGCCGCCAGCGGCCCGCTCCCGGGTGGGTCTTCCCGCACCGCCGGGAGCCCCGACCAGCCGGGCCCCACCTCGATGACCGGATCGGCCACGGCGGTCAGGAGGGCTGCAGCGTGATCGACGAGCCTGCGGCCGCCAACCTCGATGAGGGCCTTGTCCTCACCCATTCGCCGGCTGGCACCACCGGTCAACAGCAAGCCGCCGAGAGCGTCGTGGCGTTGGGCCATGCAGCGAGTTGTAGCGGGAAGATCTAGCGGGAGTACAACTCCACGACCATCGCTTCGTCGACGGGGACGTCGATCTGTTCCCGCATCGGCACCGCCAGGACCGTGGTGGCGGTGGCTTCGCCGTTGCGCTCCAGCCAGGGCGGCACGATCCGGTCGAGCGTGTCGAGGTTGTGGCGGATGGCGATCAAGTCGGCCGTCTTCGACCCGAGCGCGACGACGTCGCTCGGCCGTACCCGTAGCGACGGAATCGTGACCCGCTTTCCGTTCACCGTGATCAGGCCGTGGCTGACGAACTGGCGGGCTTGCGGCCGGGTCCGGGCCCAGCCGCTGCGGTACACGACGTTGTCGACCCGCAGTTCGAGGTAGGCGAGCAGGTTGTGGCCGGTGATCCCGGGACGGCGGGCCGCCTCCTGGTACAGCCGGCGGAACTGCCGCTCCAGGACGCCGTAGGTGTAGCGGAGCTTCTGCTTCTCTCGCAGCTGGAGGGCGTACTCCGAGAGGCGTTGCCGGTCACGGCCGTGCTCGCCGGGCGGGTAAGGCCGGGCGTCGAGGGCCCGGGCGCCCTTCTCGTTCTCGTAGATGTTCACGCCCAGGCGGCGTGAGATCTTGACCTTGGGACCGGTGTAGCGCGCCATGGCGGGGCATCTTAGGCGCGCCTAACGCCCCATGCGAGGGCGCAGTGCTACCAGTCGGCGTCTCCGTAGAAGCGCTCGGCCACCGGCCCGGCGATGGCCCGGATGCGGGCGGCCTCACCGGGGGAGATCTTGTCCTTCCAGGCCCAGATCATCGACCGGGAGTCCATCGGGCGGAAGGCCGTGCGGGACAGGCCGCCGCGGCGGGACACCCGCCAGGCGTGCGACTGGTTCTTCGAGCTGCCCTCGGTGCCCCGGACGACCTCGGCCCGGGCGGCGTCGTTGAACTCCAGACCCATGCGGGTGAAGAGCCGCTCGAACTCGCCGGCGGGGTCGGCGCAGAGGTCCTCGTAGCGGACGACGTGCAGCCGGTCGGACCGGTCGGCCATGTCGGCCAGCACCCGGTGGAGCATCGTCCAGAACGTGGCCACCTGGGACAGGCGGTCGTCGGTCTCGACGAGGGCCTCCATGTCGGCCCGCCAGGGCTCCAGGTAGTCGGCCATGAGCTGGGGTTGGTCGAGGAAGTGGCGGAAGTGGGCCCGGTAGCCGAGCTTGCGGTAGCTGGCCACCATCGCCGCCGGGTGCCGCACGAGGAGGGCTACCTGCCCGTCGAACTCCTCGGCGATCCACGGCGCGGCCAGCGAGGCGTAGGGGTCGTCGAGCAACGCCCGCTTGCGCCGCAGCGCCCCCATGGCGAAGGCCGACGAGTACTTGCCCATCTTGGCCAGGTCGAACCACGACCGGTTCTTCCGCAGCTCAGCCATGTGGCGGTAGCGGAAGCGGAACGTGTCGTGCAGCGCCGGCCGGAAGACGTCGGCGTTGTGCTCGGCGACGTAGATGTACCCGACTTGTACGGAGGCGTTGAGGATCCCTGGCGACTGCCCCGGCGGCCGCTTCGGGTTGAACGGCTCGTTCAGGTGGACGAACCCGCCGGCGGCCCGCAGCATCTCGGCCACCCAGCTGGTGCCCGCCCGGGCCATGCCGGCCACGTGGATCGGGCCCCGGCTGCGGACGGCCGGAACGGCGACCGGCCGCTCGGGACGGGGGTCGAGATCGGTCTGGCGCAAGGCGCTCAACGCACCGGCTCCTTCGTGCGGGCGGGCAGCTGCATGACGGGCGCCAGCGGGCCTTCGGAGCCGCCGTCGCCGGAGTCGTCGTCGCTGTCGTCGGTCAGGTCCTCGCCCCGCACACGCAGCAGCGGCCAGCCCTGGTTGAGGACGTAGCGGAACCAGACACCGGCGAACAGCGAGGTGACCACCGCGGTGAGCACCATGGTGATGAAGAACCGCTCGTCGATGATCCCGGCGTCGAAGGCCACCGAAGCCAGCACGATCCCCGGACCGCCCCGGGTGTTCAGGGCGGCGGCCAGGTTGGCGGTGGAGAGCCAGTCGCCGGTGGTGAGGCGACCGGCCACCGCGGTGGCCAGGCTCTTGACCACACAGCAGAAGACGAAGAAGCCGAGGAAGAACAGGGGGTCGAAGCTCCTCAGCAGGTCGAGCTTTAGACCCACGATGGCGAAATAGATCGGCGTGAAGAACACCAGGGAGAAGGCCTTCACCTTGGTGCGCACGACCTCGACCACGTCGTGGGGCAGCCGGCACATCGCCATGCCGGCCAGCAGGGCGCCGAACATGTCCTTCACGCCGAGCAGCTCGCAGACGGCGACCATGCCGAAGCAGGTGATCAGCGCCAGCCGCACCGGCCGGTTCTCGACCACGTTCCGGGCCGCAGTGTGAGTCAGCCCGTTGAGCAGCCGGGGGATGAGCACCATGGCCACCACG
>JAICGL010000642.1 GCA_025923175.1 Acidimicrobiia bacterium | reverse complement strand
GACATCCTGCTCGGCAACGAACTCGAAGCGCTCGAACTCACCGGCGAGACCGACGTCGAGGCGGCGCTGCGGGCCCTGACGAAGTCGTGCTCGGTCGTCGCCCTCACCCGCGGGCCGGCCGGTGCAATCGCCTCGGACGGCAACGAGGCCATCAGCGTGCCGGCCGAAGCGGTGGCGACCGTCGTCGACACCACCGGCGCCGGCGATCTGTTCGCTTCCGGATTCCTGCTGGGGTTGGCCCGGGAGCGGCCGCTCGAGGAGTGTCTGCGCCTCGGCGCCCTGGCCGCCGCCGAGGTGATCAGCCACATCGGCGCCCGTCCCCAGACGTCGCTCGCTTCGCTCGCCGCCTCCAAAGGCCTCGATCTCTTCGGGGGAGACCCCCGAACCCCCGGGTCATGATGCCCGACTGGAAGGCCCTCGGCGACGAGGCGCTGGAGATCACCCGCCAGTACCTCCGCATCGACACAACGAATCCTCCGGGCAACGAGACGCCGGCGGCGGAGTTCCTGGGCGGAATCCTCCAGGAGGCCGGGTTCGAGACGACGATCCTGGAGAGCGCGGCGGGACGAGGGAACCTCGTCGCCCGGCTGCCGGGGCGGGCCCGCGACGCGAGCGGCGCGCTGTGCCTCCTCCACCATCTCGACGTCGTACCGGCCGACCCTTCGGAATGGTCTGTCGACCCCTTCGGCGCCGAGATCCGCGACGGCTACCTGTGGGGCCGGGGCGCCATCGACATGAAAAGCATGGGCGTGATGCAGCTCATGACCATGCTCTCCCTGGCTCGTGAGAAGACGGCCCTCGAGCGCGACGTCGTCTTCGTGGCCGTGGCCGACGAGGAGGCGGGCGGCGTGATGGGTGCCGCCTGGCTCACCAAGCACCACCCTGATCTGGTGGCGTGCCGGGACGTCATCAACGAGGGCGGCTACGGCCTCTCGGAGACGAAGCCCCCGATGATGGCCTGCGCGCTTTCCGAGAAGGCGCTCCTGTGGATCAAGCTCACTGCCCGGGGCACGCCGGGGCACGCCTCGATGCCGCCCGACGACCGGGCGATCAGCAAGCTGCTGGCCGCCCTCGGCGACCTGGCGGCCCATCCGCCCGCCCTGGCGATCTCGCCGCTGGTGGAGCGGACCTTCCGGGCGCTGGCCGCCAAGGCCCCGGCGCCCCGCCGCAAGGTCATCGAGGCGATCCTCTCCCCGAAGGCCCGTCCGGTGCTGCCGATGCTGTCGAAGAAGCTCCCCCGCTACCAGCGGGCCCTGCTCGGCAACGTGATCTCCATGACCAAGCTCGAGGCGGGCTACAAGGAGAACGTCGTGCCGGGGACTGCGTCGGCCACCATCGACTGCCGCCTCGTCCCCGAGACCGACCCGGAGGAGTTTTTCGCCAACCTGTCGGCGCGCATGGCCCGCTTCGACGTCCGCTGCGAAGTCCTCTTCTCGGACGGACCCTGCGGCGTGTCAGAGGGTCCGCTGCTCCCGTTGTTGGAGCAGGTCTGCGACGAGTCGTTCCCGGACACGACCTTCGCACCGGTCCTCTGCCCGGCCTTCACCGACTCCCGCTATTTCCGCCAGCTGGGCGCGGACGCCTACGGGCTGATCCCGGTCATGCTGACGAACGCCGAGGTCGCCACCTTCCACGGCATCGACGAGCGCATCCCCCTCGACGGCCTCCGCAAGGGCTGCGAGGTGGTCTACGAGATCACCCGCCGCGCCTGCGGCTAGGAGGAAAGGCAGCTAGCGCCGGACCCCGGCTCTCACAAGCGCGCAGTGGGTGCAGAGCGTGCCGAGGCGGCGAACCTCAACCCGGCAGGGCTCACAGGTGTGACGGCGGCAGTCCTTACAGACACCGACCGACTCGTTGTCGTAGTGATGATCGCAGCGGGCCACGGAAAGTAGATCGACGGCTCTTTGCATTGCGTTAAGGCCCCGCGGAAGATTTCGACCGATTTCCGGGAACGGAGGCCGCATACTCTCCTTTCATGGAACGACTCCCCCGCTATCGGACCGGCGATCCCGAAACCGACGCCGCCATCGCCGAACTCGTCACCCGCGCCGGCGCCTCAGGCCACGTCGACCTCGTCTTCGAGATGATCGTCTCCGCCCTGCGGATGGCCCGCGACGGTGCCGCCCGGGGCGACTTCAAGATCGCCAACTCGGCGCTCAAGGAGATGCGGTACGCCTTCCATGTGTTCTCCCCCTACCGGGGGCAGCGCAAGGTGGCGATCTTCGGCTCCGCCCGGACCATGCCGGAGGATCCGCTCTACGAGCAGGCCCGGGCCTTCGCCGCGGCCATGGCCGATCGGGACTGGATGGTCATCACCGGCGCCGGACCGGGAATCATGTCGGCCGGCATCGAGGGGGCCGGCACCGAGAACTCCTTCGGGGTCAACATCCGCCTGCCATTCGAGGCGGCTACCAGCCAGTTCATCGCCGATGACCCCAAGCTCATCAACTTCCGGTACTTCTTCACCCGGAAGCTGGCCTTCATCAAGGAGTCGCACGGCTTTGTGCTCCTCCCCGGCGGGTTCGGGACGATGGACGAGGCGTTCGAGCTGCTGACGCTGGTGCAGACGGGCAAGTCGCACCCCGCCCCCGTCGTCCTCCTCGAGGTGCCGGACGGCACCTACTGGGCCAGCTGGAAACGGTTC